>NZ_JBNDMK010000012.1:0-203964 GCF_050436545.1 Paraburkholderia sp. GAS41 | reverse complement strand
ACCATCACAACCACCCGGCACCGCTTCGTTCTGCGTCGCTGCATCAGCAGCAGAGAAACGAGATTATGAAGAACTTTCGCTACGGTGTCAACAGGATTTTTTTAACTTCCTGAACCTGCCCACCCCGCCGAAAGCCTTGCCACTGCTGGCTCTCCCGCTCCCCGCGCCCCGTTGTCCGGAACGCGAAAGAACGAGATTCTAGCGACCCCATCCGGGCCTTGCAAGCGTTATTTTGATATCGCCGGAAGGGGACAAGGATCGCCCCGCGACGGTCGGCGCAGGCACGTCCGCACAAAGAAACGCACGTCTGGATCAGGCCGTTGCGTGCGTCTCCATCACCCGCTCCACGACACTCAGGTAATGGTCCAGATCCGGCGTGGCGCGGTTCGCCTGCTTCGCCAGATCATCCCAGCGGCGCACGCGCAGCGCGTCCTCTGCATAAGGCTTGCTGAGAAAGGCCTCAGCCTCCTGCTTGCTGAAAATGCCGCCCTGCAATTCGAGACTCCGCACGGAATCCGCTGTGAGGCAGTCGAAATAAGTGTCATCGATTGCGCACAAGCAGCGCTTGGCATCGACATGCAGGCGAATTGGCTCCAACACCGCCTCCGGCAAAACCGGCCGCAGAAACGGCAGCGCGAAATACTGATGCAGATCGTCGATGCCGCGCTCGCTCGGGGTCTCGCCGAAGCGGTTCAGCAAATGTCCCAGGTCATGCAGGAAAGCGGCAGCGACCAGTTCGTCGTTGGCGCCCTCGCCTTCTGCCAGTGCGGCGCTTTGCAACGCATGTTCCAGCTGCGTGACGGGCTCGCCGCTATACGCCAGATTGCCATGCTGCTCAAACAGGGTACGAATATCATCCAGACTCAAAGCCACGCCATCACTCCCAAGGTAAAGAAAATGTCTTGAGGTTGGTAAAGCTCTTCATGGCTTCCTGCACCCCTTCCTTGTAACCCAAACCCGAATCCTTGATGCCGCCAAACGGCGTCAATTCGATCCGGTAACCTGGCACTTCCCACACATTCACCGTACCGACCCGCAATTCGTTGATTAACCGCGTGATCGCATCCTGACGGTTGGTGCAAATCCCCGACGACAATCCAAACGCCGTGCCATTGCTGATCCGGATCGCGTCGTCGAGGGTGTCGAACGTCATGATGGGCGACACCGGCCCAAAGGTTTCTTCGCGCACCAGCGACATCGCCGGGTCCACGCGGTCCACCACGGTTGGCGCATAAAGCGCGCCCGAGCGCTGGTTGCCGGTCAGCAGCCGCGCACCGCCCGCCACTGCCTCGTTGACACGCGCTTCGAAAAGCTGCGCCGCGGCTTCGTCGATGACAGTGCCCATCTGGTTCGCGGGATCGAACGGATCGCCGTAGGACCACGCGCGCGTCTTCTCGACCACCCGTTCGGTAAATTCCGCCGCGACGCTCTTTTGCACCAGCATCCGCTTGACCGCAGTGCAGCGCTGGCCCGAATTCTTGTACGAGCCCTGCACCGCCAGCGTAGCCGCGCGGTCGAGATCGGCGTCGTCGAGGACGATCAACGGATCGTTGCCGCCCAGTTCCAGCACGACACGTCGATACGCCGCCTTGGCCGCAATATATTTGCCGATCGCGACGCCACCCGTAAACGTCACCAGTTCCGCCAGCGGATGCGTGACCAGTTCGTCGGCGATCTCACGCGGGTCGCCGGTCAGAACCTGCAGCATCGGCTCCGGCAAGCCGGCTTCATACAGGATATCGGCCAGATACAGGGCCGAAAGCGGCACCTTTTCCGACGGTTTCAGCAGCACCCGATTGTTGGTCGCAATAGCCGGCGCGACCTTGTGCGCGACCTGGTTCATCGGATGGTTGAACGGCGTAATCGCGACGATCACGCCGGCGAGCGGCTCGCGCTGCGCAAACACGCGGCGCTTCTTGCCGTGCGGCGTCAGATCGCACGAGAAGCTCTGGCAGTCGTCGCGCAAGGCTTCGATTGCGGCAAACCTGAACACATCGGCGACGCGGCCAATCTCGTAGCGCGAATCCTGTTTCGAGAGACCGGATTCGCGCGAGATCAGATCGGATGCCGCCTCGGCACGCTCGCGCAGCAAGCCTGCCGCACGTTCGAGAATCTGCGAGCGCTCGTAGCGCGTGAGCTTCGCCTGGTAGGCGCCGGCGTACTCGAACGCGGCGCGCACATCATCGACACTGGCCAACGGCACCGTGCCGACGCGCAATCCGGAATACGGATCGAACACGTCGAGCGTGCGTTCGCGCGACGCCCGCTCGCCCTTCAGGCGCAGGGCTTCGACGCGAAACGCCGGGTGGTCCGTCAGCACGGCAGTCACGCTGCCGCTACGTGGTTCAAGGCAAGATCGAACACGTCGAAATTGCGCAGGCGCTTGCCTTCGACCCGACCTTCGAGGTGCCGATTGAAGATCAACGGCACGACCTGTTCGGAGATGCCGCCATGCGAACGCAGCGGCACCGTCAGCCCCGAAAGATCGTGTTCTTCGCGGCGCGTCCCGAGCACCACATCGTGTGCGCTGACCACCACGATATCGCCGACGCGGTCGTTCGGCAGTTCGAAGCGCTCGCAAGCAGTGCGGTTATCCAGCACGACTTCGACGCCCTCGAAACCGGCAATCCGCTCGATGACCTGCGCCGCGTTCACATCGTCCGGAAGATAGATCGTGGCAAACGAACCGAGCGCGCCGTGGTGGACCACATACGGGTCCGTGATCGGCAAGATCACGCGCGCCTTGCGTGCGCCCAGCCACGCGTCCATCACGTCCTGCAGATAGATCACGTTCGGCTCGCCGGTGAGCGGATCGTGCTTGGCGTTCATGCCGTGGTCGGCAGTCAGGCCGATCACCCAGCCAAGCGCGTCGAGCCGCGCGAGATAACGATCCATCATCGCGTAGAAGTCGTTTGCGCCCTGGGTGCCCGGCGCCCATTTGTGCTGGATATAGTCGGTAGTGGACAGATACATCAGGTCGAGCTTGCGCGTTTGCGCCAGCCGCACGCCGGCGGCGAACACGAACTCGGACAAGCCCGCGCTATACACATCCGGTACCGGCAAACCAACCAGATCGAGCACTTCGGCGATGCCATTTTCTTCCAGCGTCACGGCGTCCGCCTTTTCCGCCGAGAAGCAGATGCCCTTCAATTGCCAGCCGAGCAGGCGGCGCAACTTGTCCTTTGCAGTCACCACGGCGACCGCCGCGCCCTGCCCGGCGGCCGCTGCCAGCAATGTCCCCGCGCGCAGATAGGCGGGGTCGTTCATCATGACTTCCGCGCCCTCGCCGCCCTTGGCCTGCGGATCCCAGAAGTAATTGCCGCAAATGCCATGCACCGACGGCGGCACGCCGCAGACGATCGACAGGTTATTGGGGTTGGTAAACGAGGGAATCACGCAATCGCCTTTCAGCGCCGTGCCCTCTGTCAGCATCTTGCCGATGAAGGGGGCCACGCCCGCCGCGACGGCCGCTTCGAGATAGTCATACTCGCAACCGTCGACGCAGACCACGACCGTCGGTTTCGACGACAGCCGGTAGCGCCGGCCATTCACTTCAACACTGCGCCCGTTCGGTTCGGACTGGATAGACATCACGCTCTTCCCTGCGCGTCGTTCACGCGCGTTCTTCGTCAATCGAAGCCGACAACGGCAGCACGCTCCGCTGTCCAGCCGGTTCAGCCGCTTTGCCCTGCCCGGCCGTCTGATAGGCCTCGTGTGCCCGGCGCAAACCGCCGTTCACGTGCGCCTGCATCAGCGCCGCGGCATGCTCGGCGTCGCGCGATGCGAGCGCGGTCAGAATGGCGCGGTGCTCAGCCAGCGAACGCTCCATCGCGTCCGCATGGACAACCAGCGCCACCCGCCGGAACAGACTCAACTCGCCCACGAGGCGCCGGTACGTCTCATACAGCTTGCCGTTGCCCGCCGCCGCGACGATCCCGTCGTGAAATGCCACATTGGCGCGTGCGTAGGCATCGTGATCATGCGTGTCGAGCGCGCTGCGCATGGCGTCGATCTGCTCGCGCAGATCCGCCAGTTGCGCCGCGTCGATGCTCGACGCCAGCTTCCGGCACGCCGCCTCTTCCAGCACCGCGCGCACGGCGTAAATCTCGTCGGCCTCCGCGAGCGATACAACCCGCACGAACACGCCACGGTTCTTTTCGGTCCGCACCAGTCCAGCCTGTTCCAGCGCGCGGAACGCTTCGCGCACCGGCCCGCGCGAAACCTGCAACCGCGCGGCCCAATCCGCCTCATTGAGTTTGGCGCCCGGAAGCAGCGCGCCTTCAATGATGTGGCGCTCAATCTCGGCGCGAACCAGCGCCGTGAGGGAATGCCGGCGGACGACGTCAATCGGATCGGCTGAGGCGTTTTCCATATTTTCGGTCATTTCGACATTTTTTGCCACATCTGCGTGTGTTGCATGCCAACTGGGCACTCAACACCGGAAGTTAGGGCAATCCGCCGGTCAGTCGGCCCGGCGGCGCGGAACGCGCGCGGCGATCAGAAGCAGCGCAGCGAGCGAGACAAGCAGGAGAATCAGGGAAAGAGCGGAAGCCGGCAGGTAGTAGCCGCGCTCGACCTGGCCGACCACGACGATCGGCACCGTCGCGAATCCGGGCGGATAGACGGTCAACGTGGCGCCCAGTTCGCCCAGCGACAGCGCGAAGCCGAGCGCGAGACTCGCGCGGATGGCCGGCACCAGTTGCGGCAGAACGACCCGCCGCAGCACCATCGAAGGCGGCGCGCCGAGACTCGCGGCCGCTTCGCGCAGGATCGTCAGTTCCGGACGCAACGCCGCGGCCGCGCAGCGGTAGCAGAACGGCAGGACCAACGCGAGCTGCACGAACACGACAATTGCCGCCGAACTGGAGAGATCGAGCGGACGCTTGTGATACGCGATCAGCACGGCCAACCCGAGCACCACGCTCGGCACGCCGTTGGGCATCATCGCGATCGTATCGACGAGCGCGCCCAGTCCGCGACGGTCACGTCCTTCGAGCGCCAATGCCAGCCACAGGCCGAGGATCGTGCCGAGCACCGCCACGCCAATGCCGATCTCGAGACTGGTACTGAGCGCGTCGAAATCGCTCGAACCGAGCCGCTCGAACCAGCGCATGCTGAAACCGTCGGGCAGGATCGTGCCCGACCAATGGGCGGCCACGCTCGACAGCGCCACCACCACGACCGGCAACACGAACAGCCAGAAACACAGCAACGCCGCAAAGGCGAGGAATACGCCGCCCGCGACACGCGTCAGCAGGCTGCGCTGCACCGGCCGCGCACGCTTGTGCATCACCGGCAAGACAGTGGGATCCAGTTCGACGGCCATTACCGTGCTCCTCTAACCTTGCGTCGGTTGACCTGGCGGTACAACGCATACAGCGACAAAGACATCACCAGCATCACGACGGCGCCCGCGGCGGCGGTCGGCAAATCCAGATCCACGGTCGCCGAGCTGTAGATCGCCACCGGCAACGTAATCAGGTGCGCGCTGCCGAGCACCAGCAGAATGCCGAACTCATTCAAAGTCAGCAGGAAGCAGAGAATCGTTCCAGCTGCGATGCCGGGCCACGCCAGCGGCACGATCACCTTGAACGCCACCATCAAACCGTTCGCACCGAGACTGCGGGCGGCTTCGATCAGGCGCCTGTCGAGCGTGGCGAACGACGCGAGCGTCGGACGCACCACGAACGGCGCGTAGAAGACCACCTCGGCGAGAATCACGCCGCCCACACCGAACAGGAAATCGAGCGGGGGCGCCTGCAGATGGAACAGCCGCTGCAGGCCAATGCTGACCGAGCCTTGCGAGCCGTACAGAAAGATCAGCGTGAAGGCGACGAGAAACGACGGAAACGCGACGAACAGTTCCAGAAAACGCGTCACGAGCCGGGCGCCGGGAAACGGCTTGAAAAACAGCAGCGAGGCGAGCGCCACACCAAGCAACGAGGCAAGACCGGCGCTTGCAAACAGAATCCATAGCGTGGTGCCGACCACGCCGCGCGTTTCGGGATTGCCGAAGAACGCACCGTAAGCCTGAAAGCCGAATCCGCCGTGCGGGCCGGTCAGGCTCAGCAAGACGAGCCGCACCAGCGGATAGATCACCAGCGGTCCCAGTATCACGACAGCGAGGAACAGCAGATGCCATTGGGCCGAGCGTTCGCGGCGGCGCACAGCGGCCGCATGCGATGCGAACGCGGCGGCGCGCTGCGCGTCGCCGAGCGCGTCGGGGCGATCAGGGGTTGATAAGGACGACATCGTCTGCCTCATAGCGCAAGGAGATACGCGCGCCCCTTTCGGGCGATATGCCATGGCCGCGTTGCATGGTGACGAGCACAGGCTCGTTGGGCATCGCGTCGAGCACGACCGAGACCGACAACACCGCGCCATACCATTCGACCGAGCTGATCACGCCGTGCAGATGGCCTTCGCCGAGCGGTACGATCCGCAGCGCTTCGGGACGCAGACAGGCCACTTGTCCCCGTTCGTTGTAGCGCGCATCGCCCAGCGCGAACGCGACGTTCGGCGGCAGCAGATTGGCCGCGCCCAGATAACGCGCCACGAAGCCGTCATTCGGCTGGTCGTACAGTTGCTGCGGCGTGCCGAGCTGCGCGATACGGCCTTCGCGCATCAGCAGCGTGCGGTCGGACAGGACCAGCGCGTCGTCCTGGTCGTGGGTCACACAGACGATGGTCAGATTCGGCAGCCGCTCATGCAGCGCCTTCAGTTCGGAACGCACCGACGCGCGCAGATTGGCGTCGAGCGCGGAAAGCGGTTCGTCGAGCAGCAGGACATCCGGCTCGATCACGAGCGCACGCGCCAGCGCCACGCGCTGCTGCATGCCACCCGACAATTGCGCCGGCATCACATGACCGGCATCGCCCAGTTGCACCAGCTTGAGCACTTCCGCGACGCGGCGGGCGATCTCTTTGGACGACTCGCGGCGGGCGCGCAAACCAAACGCCACGTTTTCGAATACCGAGAGGTGGGGAAACAGCGCATAGCTCTGGAACAGCAAGCCAAGATTGCGCTTGTGCGGCGGTACGTGCGTGAGGTCGTGACCGGCCACCGTCAGGGTGCCGGCCAGCCCATCCGCTTCGATAAAGCCGGCGATGAACCGCAACAAGGTCGTCTTGCCGCAGCCGCTGCGACCGAGCACGGTCAGTAATTCGCCACGTTCGATGTTCAGCGACAGGTCGTCGAGCACCGTGCGGGTACCGAAACGCACGGTCAGATGCTCGATCTGCACGCCGCCCGGCGTGCCCGGCTGCGCCGCAGCGAGCGCCTCCGGTGAGGCGCCGAGCGCGCCGGGGGCAAGAGTTGCGGTATTCACCGGGTTCATCCTCCTACTAGGGTATTGCGGGTAAAGGCCTCACACGCCCGCGCGACGGGTTCGCTCCTGTGCATCGAGCGACCCCGGCCGGCGGACGGCGAAGCGTGCTGCGAGACTTACTGCGCCGGCTTGACGACTTCGACCTGCTTGCCGGAGTCACCGATCACGTCGTTCTTCCAACGTGCGGTCCAGTCCGCCTTCTTGGCCATCACCTGGGTCCAGTCCACCGGAATCAGCTTGACGCCGGCAATCGCCTGCTTCACGGCTTCGCCGTTCTTGCCGGCGAGCGGCACGTCGGTGCGGCCCGGGATACCGAAGATGTCCGGAACCTTGGCCTGCACTTCCTTCGACATCAAATAGTCGATCAACTTCTTGCCTTCAGCCTGATTCGGGCCGTTCTTGATCAGACCGATTGCGTACGGCAACTGGAACGTCGTCGGCTTCTCGCCCGGCGCTGCGGCGAGGAAGATCGGCTTGAGCGACAGGCCGCCATTGGCCTGGTCGTCCAGATCCATCTGCAGGTCGCCGTTGGCGAGCGCGATTTCGTTGCGCGAGAGCAGCACGTCGAGGTAGCCCGTACCCTTGGTGTGGAACTTGGCGCTTTGTTCGAGCTTCTTCAGATACTCGAACGCCTTGTCTTCACCCATCAGCGAAGTGGTGAGGATAATCACGGCCATACCGTCGCCGGCGGTTGCCGGGTTCGAATACGCAATCTTGCCGGTGTAATCCGGGTGCAGCAGATCCGCGAACGTCTTCGGCTGGGTCTTCACGACATCCGGGTTGATCGCGAACGAGAAGTAATTGTTCACGAAGGTCGCCCACGTACCGTTGGTGGCCTTGGCGATGGCCGGCACGTTCTTGTAGTTGGCGCTCTGGTAAGCCTGCAGCAGGCCGGCCTGATCCGCCTGCTGGATGAACGGCGGCAGCGTGACGAGGACGTCGGCCTTCGGCTGGTCCTTTTCGATCGTCGCGCGGTTTACCACTTCGCCGCTACCGGCGGTCACGATGTTCACCTTGACGCCTTCCTGCTTTTCGAAGCCCGGCAGCACGTCCTTATAGAGGTTCTCGAGGCCGTCGGCCGTGTACAGCACCACCGCGTCGGCGGCCTGGGCCGGCAGCGCCGCGCCGCCGAATGCCGCAGCCACCACGAGTGCGGGCAAGGTTTTGCGGACAATGCTGGCCGTCGCGCGAAGGTGATTCGTCTTTTTCATGTCGTTCTCTCCGAAAGGCAAAAACCAGACGGTCGGGGAAACCCGATACCTGTTTTGATTTGACGGCGGTAGCGCCGCGCCGATTACGTTTGCCCACAGCCGGTTGCCAGTTTCATGCGATTGCAGATTGCTGACAACCTTGCTTCTTCCTCTCCAGCCAGACTTACAGCAAACCCACCACTTCGGCGCTGCCTGCCTTGCCTGAACGGGCACAGCAAGGATTGCAGATTTCCATGACAGCGTCGTGAATATTCTGGCCAATTACAACAAACGACACAATTCGCCAATAATATGCAAGCCTGGTGGCCGATCAAAATTGGATTCATCTGACGACAACGGCGGCGAGCATACGGGAAATGGAGCGGACCTGCTCTCTCCGGGCTCGCTGATGAGCTCGCCAGCCGGCCGCGAGGTCACGCTGCGCGACTTGGGCGAGGACCTGCAGCACGACCACGTAGCAGAAGAATCAGGCGATCAGCAGTTCCGGCCCGCGCGCGGCGATGGCCTTGGCAAGCGTGCGGTCTGGCGCCAGTTCGGTCACCAGATAGCGCGCGCTCTCGAAACCGTTGATGCGAACCGGCGTGACGCGCGCGAACTTCGAATTGTCCGCCACGACCACCACCAGATTGCCGGCCGCGATCATCCGGCTGCGTACCTCGGCGGCCATGCGCGTGTAATCGGTCAGCCAGGCTTCCGGCGAAATGCCGCCCGCGCCGACGAAGGAGAAATCCGCGTGGTATTGCGTCAATTGCTGCACCGTGTCGAGGCCGAAGGTGGCGTCCTCGTTCTCTGAAAGCTCGCCGCCCAGCAACGTGACGCGATTGTCGTTGCGGCGACCGAGCAACAGTGCAATGCGCCAGTCGTTGGTATAGACCGTGAGCCGGTGGCGTCCGGTGAGCGCGCGCGCCACGGCTTGCGTGGTGCTGCCCGAGTCGATGATGAGCGACGCGCCGTCCGGCACCAGCTCGGCCGCGCGTTCGCCGATGGCCCGCTTGGCGCTGGCGTTGGCGGCTTCGCGCACGTCCAGATCGGGCTCGCGGCGGTCGCCCGAAAGCGCGCCGCCGTGAGTCGTCACGATCAGGCCGCGACCCGCGAGGGTGTTCAGATCGCGCCGGATCGTTTCGCGCGAGACGTTCAGTTCGCGTACCAGCTCGGCTACCGACAGCGCGCCGTTCCTGGTGACTTGCGCGAGGATGTATTGATGACGTTGTTCAGCAAGCATCGGTAGACGGCCGCAAGCGGCGCACTTAGGTTCAGGAGTGCGCCGTATTGTAGTACGGTAGTACGCGCCACGCGAGGATGTGCCGGTTGCAACACTTCCCTGCTAACCTCACGGCTCAGGCTGCGCATGGTTCGATGCGCGCCGCGTCACACAACCTGCCCATGCCGCCACTGTTTCGCCGATTACTGCTGCTGTTCCATGCGTTGCGATTCGGCGCGCGTCTGCTCTGGCTCGCCGCGCCGCGCGAGCACAAGTTGCACTGGATCATCGCGCTGATGCAGCGCGTGCATGCCACCCAGGGCGGGCGCGACAGTCTGCACAGCGTGCTGCCCGCGCTCGGGCCGCTCGCCACCACCTTTATCCAGACGCTGGCGGCGCGCCCGGAACTCGCCACCGGCACACTGCACGACACCTTCGAAGCAATCGGCCGCATGGAAGAGCCGCTGCCCCCCGAGCAGGTCGAGGCCGCCTTGGCGTTCGCGCTCGGGCACCCGCTGACAGGGCTTTTCGCGCAGATCGATCTGATCCCTGCCAGGAACGGCTTTGCCGAACAGACACACGTCGCCCGCCTCGCCGTTCCAGTCAACGGTCACCGTGACATCGCGATCAAATTCGTGCGGGCGCAGCAGATCCAGCAGATCGGCGACGAACTGGCCTTGCTGCGCTGGGTGGCACGCTGGCTGGAAAAATTGTCGGGCAGTGCGCGCCGTCTGCGGGTTCGCGCGCTCGCGCAGTCGTTCACCGAGGACGTGCTGCGGCGCTTCGATCTGCGTGCCGAAGCCGCCAATCTGAGTCAGACCGGCCATCACTTCGAAGGCGACAAACGCCTCGCCGTGCCCGAGGTGATCTGGGAGTTGTGCAGCACGCGCACGCTGGCGGTACAGCACATCGAGACGCTGGCGGCCACCAATCTCGCCGGCCTGCTCGAACATCATGTCAAGGTCGCGGCACTGGCGACGCACCTCGTCGAAGTCGTGACCGAGCAGGCCTTCGAGCACGGCTTCTTCCACGCGACGTTCGACTCCGCGCATGTGCGCGTGAGCATCGAACCGGACACGCTCGGCCGCATCGTGCTGGCCGAATTTGCGGCGATGTCGAGCCTCTCCTCGCACGAACGCGAATTTTTCGTGCATGGCGCCACGGCTCTGTTCGACCAGGACTACGGGCGCCTTGCCGAGCTCCATCGCGACGCCGGCCACGTTGACCCGACGACCCGCACGGAAGTGCTCGAAGCCGAACTGCGCCGGCGCAGCGAAGCCCATTTCGCGGCCGAACCCGAGGACCGCACGGCGGGCTCGCTGTTTCATCATCTGCTGCATGCGGTGCAGCCGTTCGAAGGCGCCGTGTCGCCGCGGCTCGCGACCGCCCAGCGCTCGTTCGAACAGGCTGAGATGCTGGCGCGCGCCCTGCATCCTGGCGTCGATACCTGGAATGTGGCGCGCACGGTATTGGCCGGTATCGCGCAGCGCGACGTCGACCATCGCGGCTGGATCAAACGGATTGCCCAGGAGTTGCCGCACCTGGCCCATATGCTGCCGCGCGTGCCGCAACTCGCAGTGCGCTACCTGCAACGTCAGCATGACGCGGGGAACTCGCGGCAGCAGGCGCATCTGATGCGCGCACTCGGGGCTGAATACCGGCGCACGCGGATCCTGCTGTGGGCCTGCGCAGTGTGCGGGGGCCTGCTCGGAGCGGGAGCCGTGCTGCTGACGCATTAAGGCTCTGCGAGCCTTGCGCCTAGCCTGACTTGGCCTAGCCTGACCTGACCAGCCTGAGTTGGCCCGCCCCAGCCTGACCCGCGTCTGGCCGGCGCAATCGCCGCAACTGGCTGCGCCAGCGCCTCACGCGCGGCATCCCCCACACGGCGCCGCGCCACGTGCACGCCGCAAACAATTTTTTGCCCTCCGTGGAATAACACCGGGAAGACGGTGTTCGCCCTCTGATGCCACGCTGGGCGCGGCGCGCATGCGGCCGTTTTCCTGAACGCGGCGTGCGCCCTCGCGCCCTCTCCCGCGTGAATTGCCACCAACGATGAGATCGCTTTGAGTCAACGCACGATTCAACCCGTCTGGGTTCGCGTCACACACTGGATTAATGCGCTCGCCGTCGTCCTGATGGTGATGAGCGGCTGGCAAATCTACGATGCGTCGCCCCTCTTCCCGGCCGTGCAGTTTCCGCCCGCCATCACCCTGGGCGGCTGGCTCGGCGGTGCGCTGCTGTGGCACTTCGCGGTGATGTGGCTGCTGGTGGCGAATTTCCTCGTCTATCTGGGCGTCAATATCGCGTCAGGACGACTGCGCCGCAAACTGCTGCCGCTCACCATCCAGTCGCTGGCGACCGATACGCTCGCAGCTCTGCGCGGACGCCTCACGCACGGCGACCTGAGCCGCTACAACGCCATCCAGAAACTGGCCTATCTGACGGTCATTGTCGATATCGCCGTGTTGATCCTGTCCGGGCTGGCTATCTGGAAGTCGGTGCAGTTTCCCCTGCTGCGCACACTGATGGGCGGCTACGACCAGGCGCGCGTCGTGCATTTCGTGTGCATGAGCGTGCTGGTGGCCTTCTTCGCCGTGCATGTCGTGATGGTCGCGCTGGTGCCGCGTTCGCTGCTTCTGATGATCCGGGGACGCTAACCATGACGATTCGCAAACGCAACGGCGAAGCCCGCACGGCGCTCTCGTCGCAGGCAGATTCCATCCTCAAGGACGCTCATCGGGAACTGAAAGACCCGGCGCGCCGCCTGCTCGGCAAACGGCTTCTTTCGCTCGGCGGACTGGCGATGTTGTCCGGCTGCGATTTGCGCACCGACAAGTCGATCAACACGATGCTGCGCAGGATCTCGTTCTTCAACGACGACGTCCAGGCCCTGCTGTTCGACCCGAACAGGATGGCGCCGACCTATCCCGAGTCGATGATTACGCGGCCGTTTCCATTCAACGCGTTCTACGACATCGACGACGTGCCCGAAGTCGACACCGCCACCTACCGGCTTCAGGTAAGCGGCCGGGCGAATGGCAAGCGGGTCTGGACGCTCGACGAACTGCACGCCTTACCGCAGCAGGACCAGATCACGCGGCATATCTGCATTGAAGGATGGAGCGCGATCGGCCGCTGGGGCGGCGTGCGCTTCGCCGATTTCCTGAAGCGTGCCGGCGCGGACACGACGGCGCGCTACGTCTCGCTGCATTGCGCGGACAACTACTGGACCAGCATCGACATGCCCACAGCGCTGCACGCGCAGACGCTTCTCACCCTGACCTACGACGGCCAGTTGCTGCCGCCCAAGTACGGCTTTCCGATGAAGCTGCGCATGCCCACCAAGCTCGGCTACAAGAATCCCAAGCATATCGTCGCGATCAGCGTGACGAACGAGTATCCCGGCGGTTACTGGGAGAACCAGGGCTACAACTGGTTCGGCGGTTCCTGAGCAACATCCCTATTTCCAACTGACAACACTGCACGGAGGTTCCATGTCTATCCGCCTGAAACTCGGCGTTACGCTGGCTACGCTCGCTTTCGCGGGCGTCGCGCTCGCCCAGACGCCTGCTGTCAAACCGTCGCGCATTCGCGGCGAAGTCGTCTCGCTGAACGGCGAAGTTTTGCAGGTACATCGCCGCAGCGGCGATACGGTCTCGATCAATGTCGCGCCCACCGTCGGCATTTCCGCGGTCAAGGCGATGCAACTGGCCGATATCAAGCCCGGCTCGTTCATCGGCACGGCCGCCACCACGGGTACAGACGGCAAGCTGACCGCCACCGAAGTCGTCGTGTTTCCGGAGTCGGCGCGCGGTACCGGCGAAGGTCACTATGACTGGGACCTGGGTCCCAACAGCTCGATGACCAATGCGAACGTCGACACCGTCGTCGAGGGCACCAGCGGCCGCGATCTGAAGCTGTCGTACAAGGGCGGCAACAATGTGGTGACGGTCCCGCAGAACGTGCCTATCGTGACCTTCACGCCGGCCGCCCGCACTGACCTGTCGCCGGGAAAAAAGGTGTTCGTGGTCGCAACGCCTGCGGCGCAGGGCACATTCGTAGCGCAACGCGTAGTGGTGGAAAAGGATGGCGTCGCGCCGCCGATGTAACAGCCGGCACGCGTCTGTTTGAAGAATGGCCCGGGGATTCCGGGCCATTTTTACTTCTTCCTCAGGCCGCGTGGCTGATGACTCGCCAGCACCGGCCTGCTTCGCCCAGATGCCGCTCAGGTTTCGAGCGTGGCATCCATGGTGATGGTGGCTTTCAGCACTTTCGAAACCGGGCAGCCGGCCTTGGCATCCGCCGTGGCTTTTTCGAATGCAGCCCGGTCGCCACCCGGAATTTTCACCTTGACGTCCAGGTGCACGGCGGTAATGGCGAAGCCGCCATCGGCCTTGTCGAGCGTGAGGGTTGCCGTGGTGCCGATCCGCTCTGGCTTGATGCCCGCTTTGCCCAGTTCGGCGGATAACGCCATGGAGAAGCACCCAGCATGGGCCGCCGCAATCAGCTCTTCGGGGTTGGTGCCGATACCGTCCTCGAACCGCGTCGCAAACGAATACTGGGTGTCCTTCAGAACTCCGCTATCCGTAGAAATCGTGCCCTTGCCATCCTGTAGACCGCCTTGCCAGACCGCTGATGCCTTGCGCTTCATCGTTCTCTCCAATGTGTGCCCTGCCGGCGCTGACGTGCATTCGATCATGATGCCTGCCGCAACGGTCCCGCCCGGGGTTGTGCGGCATCGGCGTCGATCGGCTGTGCCACGCAGCGCGACAGGCGCGGGCGTAGACCGGACTTCATCATAGGCGCTTACGGGCGTCGGCGTCGGCCATTGTGCGGCAGGAAATTGCGTGGCTGCAGACTATTCCGGTTTTATCCGCTGGCGTAGCATCAAAAGCGATAAATTTGACCGATCGTTCGCTGGAAGTGGCGACTTGAGCGCTGTTGCTGGCGACCGGCATTCCCCTCTCACTGCGCAAACGGCAGCGTCTCCTGCCCTTGCGCCCGCATATCGAACACATTCAAGGTCATGGCGACGAGCGCATAGTAGCCGAGCAAACCGACCAGATTGATCGTGACCTCATGTCCAAAGCGCGCCACGGTGGCTGCATACGTCGCATCGGACACCCGCTTCGTGTCGTACAGTTCGCTGGCAAAAGCGTAGATCAGCGCATCGTCGGAATCCGCAAAAGCAGGCTGCTGGCCCAGGCGGATCGCTTCAGCGTCGGCCTGCGCGACACCCGCCTCGAGTGCGATCGGATAGTGGATGTACCACTCCGCCTGCGCCTGCCAGCGCGCCGCTGTCACCAGAATCGCCAGTTCCGACAGGTGCAGCGGCAAGCCCGTTCGGTAGCGGCAGAACGCACCTAGCCGTTGCGCCTGCTGGGCAAGCTCCGGACTGTGGATCCAGCCGAGGAATGGGCCGTTAAGGTTGCCGCGCGGACCGGACAGGATCTCGTCGAGTACGGCCTTCTGGTCGGGCGTGGCGTTGGATGCATCGAAACGCGGCAAACGCTCAGTCATAAAAACTCCCGCAAAAGGTGAAAGGTGCGCAGGTGATTACGCTGCAGCCCGCACGCCGCTTGCAACCAGCACACTCTCGATCGCGTCGGTAAGACGGCCGACGATAGCGTCGATATCCTGCGCCGTGCAGATAAACGGCGGCGCGAGCAGCACATGATCGCCGCGCTGACCGTCCACCGTCCCGCCCATCGGATATACCATCAGGCCGCGCGCAAACGCCTCGCGTTTGATCGCGGCGTGCAGCTTGAGTGTTGCATCGAACGGGGCCTTGGTCGCGCGATCCTGCACCAGTTCCACGCCCACGAACAAGCCGCGTCCGCGCACATCGCCAATATAAGGTTGCTGCGCGTAGTGCTCGCGAAGTTGTGCGCGCAACTGTTCGCCGCGCGCCTGAACGTTGTCCAGCAAACTGTCTTCGGCAATCACGCGTTGCACTTCGAGTGCGGCGGCGCACGCCGTTGCGTGCCCGATATAGGTATGGCCATGCTGGAAAAACCCCGACCCGCCGACGATCGTGTCGTAAATGCGTTTGCTGACGAGGGTTGCACCGATGGGCTGATAGCCGGCCCCGAGGCCCTTCGCGATGGTTAGCAGATCGGGCGTGACGCCATCTTCTTCGCACGCGTACAGATAACCGGTGCGTCCCATCCCGGACATGATCTCATCGAGTATCAGCAGCACACCATAGCGGTCGCAAACCGCGCGAATCTTGCGGAAGTACTCGCGCACCGGCGGCACGGCGCCAGCGGTTGCACCGACCACCGTCTCCGCGACAAAAGCCGCTACCGTTTCCGCGCCGAGCGCGAGGATCTTCTGTTCGAGTTCGTCGGCAAGCCGCTGTGCAAAGTCCTCTTCGGTTTCGTCAGCGCGTTGCTCGCGATACGCGTAGCACGGGCTCACATGGTGCGCTTCAATCAGAATGGGCAGGAACGGTTCACGCCGCCACGCGTTGCCGCCAATCGCCAGCGCCCCTAATGTATTGCCGTGATAGCTCTGACGACGCGCAATGAAATGACGGCGCTGCGGTTCGCCTTTCTCGACGAAATACTGGCGCGCCAGCTTCAACGCCGCTTCAATGGCCTCCGAGCCGCCCGACACGAAGTACACATGCTCCAGACCTTGCGGCGCGCTAGCCACCAGCCGGTCCGCCAGTTCTTCGGCCACCTGTGTCGTAAAGAACGACGTGTGCGCGTACGGCAATTGCTGGGATTGGCGCCTGATCGCATCGATCACACGCTGGTTGCTATGGCCGAGACACGAGACGGCGGCCCCGCCGGATGCGTCGATATAGCGCTTGCCGGCGGCGTCGATAATCTCGATGCCGTCGCCCGCTACGGCGACCGGCAGCGTCTGCTTCGGTGCCCGGTGAAACACGGTAGACATAGGATTCCTTATCGCGTGAATGCGTGATCGCGTCAGAAGGCGGTGCGCGAGTGCGCTGCCCGGGGAATAAAAGTGTCGAAAGCGCAATGCCGTTGCCGGTACACCTGCAACGCCACGCCGTCTGCTTCAATGCGAAACAGTGCTGTAGCCAAGGTGTTTTCGTCGTCGGGATCACGCGGATCGTCGCGGTAGACAGGCAGGCCCGTGGGCGCCTGATCTTGCAGCACGCGCAGCAACGAGTCATCTGCAACTGGCGTGCGCAGCGTCGGCAACAGCGCGTCGACTCTTGCCTGACGATCGCGCGACGAGTCGGTCACGATTTGCGCTTCGCCTTCGCAGCCGTCATGAATCATATGATTGGCATGGCCGAACCGCGCGTCACCGGCGGCCACCGAACAGCGTTGCGCCGTTGCTTCGATACTCAACAGGCGGGCGTCGCCCACGCAGCCAAGCGTGTGATGAAAGCCGCTGGCGCGCGGCGCATCGCTCAACAGCGTGACAGCTTCGTGGAGCGAGCGTGTATCGAGCACGGCGCGGGCAAGGATCATGCGCGGCACGCCCGCAGCGGGTGTCCGGATGCGCAGGTTGTTGATGGTCTGCACCAGGCCGGCGCGGTTGGCGGCAAAGGTATGTCCGGGCAGTGAACCCGGATAGTAGAAACTCACGAAGCCGGGCTTGCCGACAGGCTGAACGTCCACGAGAAAGCACTGTTCGCGCAGATACGGATCGCCGTCTTCGTTGTGCGCGATAAAACGCGCGTTGCCGGAAACGGCCGCAAGCGTGGTGCAACCGTCCGGCGCGTTGTGGATCAGTTCACCGCGGCAATTCCACAAGAACACGTCTTCGATTGGCCACCCCAGGCCCGCGGCCATGCCATCGAGCTCGGCTACGAGCGCGGGGAAATGGGCTTCGGCCGCACGGCGCAGCGCCGCCACGAACGGGTGGCCGCGCCACCGGCTAACCCGTTGCCAGGCAGCGCTTTGCTCCATATAGGCGGCCATGACTGGCCGCGCCAACTCACCCAACCGGTAGCCGATGTCATCCGGCCGCCCGGTTACGCGGAAAAGATTCCATTCCTGCATGAGGGGTCATGCCTCGCAAAACCGTGTTTGTCCGCGCGCAGCGCGGGCATGACCATCATAGGCCGCTCGCCTCTGCAGCTAGTGAAAGGATGTTGCCGTGAAGCTCGATACATCGATTCAACATCCGAGTCGAATTTATAGCGTCTAACAACATATGTTGTCAATCGATGTGAAAGCGCATCGAATGCAGCGGACGGGTCGGCATCCTTGAGATCAGGTTGTGGTGTAGATCAGGAGGCGCTGCGCCCTCAAGGCACGTACGCGCCTTTTGCGTGCATCGAACGCTCGGCAATCTCGAGTTGCTCGACTGCGCCAGCGCCTTCGAGCGCCAGCAAATGCGCCACCAGCGATTCCGCAATGGCCGTGGCGGCGACTAGCGAAGGAAAGAACGACGGGCTCTCGTGTGAAAAAATCAGCACCTTGTCGGCATCCAGCGCAACCGGGGAGACCGCGCTGTCCGTGATGGCGATGAGCTTGCTGCCCTTTTCCAGCGCCACTTCGGCGACGCGGGCGGCCTCGACCGAGTAAGGCGCGAAGCTGATGACGATGGTGGCGCTATCGCGTTCGATAGTGCGCAACTGCATTTCGAGCGTCCCGGCTTCGCCCGTCAACAGCGAGACTGACGAGCGGAACAGACGGTATCCGTACACGAGGCCGAAGGCCACCGCATAACACGAGCGGAAACCCGCCACATGCACATGCGGCGCACGGCGCAACAGTCGTGCTGTCTCGACGGTGACACGCGCACTCTGCGCCGCGGTGACGTCCAGATTATGTTGTTGAGCGACCAGCAGATCGTGCGCCAGCGCGTCTTTGGCATTGGCCTTGACGAGCGAGCGGGCGCGGCTCGCGAGCGGCTCCGGCCGCGTGCGTACGCGCGCCACGAACAGATTGCGTAGCTCGTTCCAGCCGGGAAAACCGAGTTGTTGCGACAGCCGCACCAGCGATGCCGGTTGCACCTGGGCCCGTTCCGCGACCTTGCGCATCGAGGAAACCGCGACCTCGTCAGGATGGTCCAGCAGGAATGCGGCTCCCATCTGGAATTGCGGACTCAGTTCGGAAAAGCGCGCCCGGATCAGGGCGGCGAGCTGGTCGAAACTGTCGGGCATGCGGTGGGACCGGGGAGTAAGTTGACAACAAATGTTACCACCCGACATCCCGCATGCCACGGACATCTACGCGTTACGGTGATGGGTAAAACAACTCCTGACCTGTCGCAAATATGTTGTCCTGCAGATTTTTTCGCAAACAATGTTGTCCTGACAGACGATGCCGCCGCTCGTCACCCGCAGGACGGCACGACAACCCGCGCTGGACCAGCATGCCAAAGAACGACAGGGAGCCTGCGGGCTCTTCTCGCGCCATATTGCAAAATAACGCGTCATATATGACCTTTTATTAGAATTATTGAGCCACATTTGACCGTTTTTATCAGCACGCTGACGCCTATCTGAGAATTATCCGATAGTGGTCAAATATGACGCATTAGCCGATTAAAGGTTCAGATATGACCGATAAACCAAAAACAACGCCGACACCCCAACCTTCCGGCCGCTTCACCGAAAATCCGCTGCCCTTGCCGGTCGAGCGTGCGCTGGTTGCTGCCGGAGATGAACTTGCGTTGGCCCGTCGGCGCCGGGGGCTGTCTACGTCATCCATGGCGGAGCGGGCGGGCATCTCGAAAAAGACGCTCTACCGGCTGGAACACGGCGACCCCGGAGTGTCGTGGGGAGCTGTGGTTCGGGTGCTAAACATCCTGAATCTCCTCCCCGAACTCAACAAGGCCCTGAACACCACCAATGACGCGCTAGGCCTGGCGCTCATGAACAAGGCGGTGGCCAAGCGCATCCGGATACGCAAAACCAACCCGGATAGCGGAGCCCTTTAATGGCGACGACAAAAAACAAAAGCCAGCACAACGCGGACGCTGCTCGTCTATCTGGGCGACATCGGACAGGAAGTGGGCGAACTGCAATTTTCCAGACAGGGGCAAAAAGAAATCTCAGCATTCCGGTACTCCCCCGCCTGGCTCAGTAATCCAGATTGCTTCGCACTGTCTCCGGACCTCCCCCTAAGCACCGACTTTCAATACCGCACGGGAAGCAAGGAGACCTCTACCTTTGCGGGTGCCATTGCCGATACTGAGCCTGATGGCTGGGGACGCCGTGTCATTAATCGCGCCTATGCCAAACGGCGCAAGACTGAAAAAAACGCCGGCCGAGACGCCGGTTCCGCACAGCTGTCAGACCTGGACTATTTGCTGAGGGTGCTGGATTCCAGCCGCATTGGCGCACTGCGCTTCAGGGACAATGCCGACGGTCCCTTCCTCGATGTGCCCCATGACGACAACTTGCCTGAAGGAACTCACGAGGTCTCGCTGAATACCTTGATTCAGGCGTCGAACGCGGTCGAATCCGGCAAGGAAACGGCGATGGACCTCGCGAATCTGAAAGGGCGCGGTACCTCGCTCGGCGGTATGCGACCCAAAGCAACGGTCCTGAAGCCCGACGGCACGCTGACCATCGCCAAGTTTCCGAGCGTGAGTGATACGCGTGACGTGGCGCGCGGTGAGGTGCTGGCGCTGTTGCTCGCGAAAGAGGCGGGCCTGAATGCATCCGAGGCCGAAGTCGTCATGTCTGGCACCCAGGCCGTCGCGCTTATCAGGCGTTTTGACCGCCCCCGGGCTGGCGGTCGCATCCCTTACCTGTCTGCGGCCTCGCTGCTGCAGCTGAATTCCAGGGAAGATGGTGCCTACACGCAGATTGCGGAGGCCATTGACCGGTTCTCCCCGAGCCCCCTCGAAGACAAGCAGGAGCTTTGGGCGCGCATCTGCTTCAGCATGCTCATCACCAACGTGGATGACCACATGCACAACCACGGCTTCCTGCACAGCGGCGGGGGGCAGTGGCGACTCGCCCCGTTGTTTGACGTGAACCCGTTCCCCGACAAGGAACCCATCCTGAAAACCGCCGTGACCGAAGCGACCGGTGAAACCGGAGATATCCAGGAGGCGCTGGATGCGGCGGCATACTTTGGCGTATCCGATGAAGACGCTCATGCAATCCTGACCCGGATGATGGCTGCCCTGAACGACTGGAAACGACTCGCCCGGTCCCCGGCGGTGGGGATGGGTGATGATGAAATCGACAAGGTCGCACCCGCTTTTGAGAACGACAACTGGGACACGGTAGTGTCCTTCCTGGAACAATGAACCGACCAATCGGTCCCTCTCCACATTCCCGTCCGAAAAGAAATATTCCGTTTCAGAACTCACAAGTCTTCGGTCAACATCGTAGTTATCCGAAACGTTGAGCAGGTGAACGGCCAGCAGCCGTCCTTCAACGCAATCGGAGATGAACATGCACAACGTTGCCTACAAGATCGCCGCCGTTGCGGCACTGGCGTTTTCATTCGCTGGCGCTGCGTCGGCGCAAACCAGCTGGGATGCAGCACACCCCCGCCGCGCTGAAGTCAATTATCGCCTCGCGAACCAGGACCATCGCATTCACCAGGAAGTGCGGGAAGGCGAAATGTCACATGCCGAGGCGGCGAGGCTTCATCGCGACGACCGCCGGATTCGCCAGGAGGAACGTGACATGGCAAGGCAGGACGGCGGCCATATCACCCGGCGTGAAGACTACGCGTTAAACCAGCAAGAAAATCACGTAAGCCGACAAATCGGCCAATAGCGAATAGTGCCCACTCCGACGCCAACTACGGACCCGGCGTTGGCGTTGGCGGTCTACGCACTTCGCGGCGTCGGCCGCCTTCGGACTTGCCCGAGAGAGAAATGAAAACGAATGAGCAGTCGCTGCGTTACCTTGTCGAAAAGTGGCTCACACCGTCTTCCCGGGCCCAGCTCCGTGTCATTGAGTTCAGTCGTACGCGACGAGGACGCAGACGCTATGTGTGCGTCGAGACGGAAGACGGAGCTCGATCGCTGTTTTTCTTTCGGCATGACGATGGCAGTTGGTACGTGTTCCCGCCGACCTCAGACAGGACAAAGCGGGACTGCAGATTGCCATCATCACTTCCTGAAGGTGTGGCGCCTTGCCGCATGCCGTCTCAACAGCATTCAGCTTGAATGGCGGACGGCGGCACGTCATCAGCATAGAAGTAGATTCAAAAAGAGGACCGCCCATTGGGCGGTCCTCTTCTTTTGTGTCGCTACATAAAGAACCTCGACGCAACGATCGCTCGCGAGCCACCCGTTGCTTTTACTCGCCGTACGGAACCGGCAAACCGTTCTTGATGACGTACACGGTGGTCGGCGCGCCCTTGAGGTCGCCGAACTCGTCGAACGAATAAGTCCCGGCGACACCCTTGTAGTTTTCCTTCGCGAGTTGCGCGGTCAGCTTCGCCTTGTCGGTCGTCGTTCCCGCCTTCACCATGGCGTCGGCCAGCAGCTTCACGCCGTCGTAATAGCTGACCGCGTAGACCTGCGTATCGATGTTGTACGCGGCCTTGTACTTCTGCAGGAACTCGCGTCCGGGTGCCGTCTTCTCGAGTGCGACGCCGCCTTGAGCACAATAGACGATGGACGCCGCATCGCCAGCAACCTTGCCCATGTCAGCCGAGCAGATGCCGTCGCCACCCAGCAACTTCGCGCGCAAGCCACGTTGACGCATCTGCTTTGCCATGGGTGCACCTTGCGCTGCATACCCGCCAAAGAAAATCACATCCGGGTTCTTGGCCTTGATGGTGGTCAGGATCCCCAGAAAGTCGGTGGCCGTCGAATTGGTGAACTCCTGGTCGACAATCTGGATGCCGTTGGCCTTCGCCATCTTGATGAACTGTTCCGCGACGCCCTGGCCATACGCGGTACGGTCGTCGATGACCGCTGCCGTCTTCGCCTTCAGCGTCTTCGCCGCGAACTGGCCCATCGTGCCGCCGAGCTGTTCGTCGCTCGCGCCGATCCGGAAGATGTTCTTGAAGCCCTGTTTCGTCAGTGCCGGGTTGGATGCGACCGGCAGCATCGGCACGCCGCCGGTATTGAAGACCCGCGAGGCGGGAATCGCCACACCTGAGTTGTACGGTCCGACCACGGCAACGACGCCGCTGTCGACGAGCTTCTGCGCAACCTGCACACCGACTTTCGGATCCGCCTGGTCGTCTTCCGAGTCCAGCTTGAAGGTGACCTTTTGTCCCGCGACGGTGACGCCGTCCTTGTTCAGTTCATCGATGGCCAGTCGCGCACCGTTCTCGTTGTCTTTGCCATTGGGCGCCTGAGGTCCCGTGAGGGGTGCCGAATGTCCGATGGTGACCACGACCTGGGCACTCGCAGACAAGGTGAAACCAGCGGCCAGCAAGGTGGCCATTATTGTTGCAATGCGGCGCATTCCTGACTCCGTTTCGACGAAAGAGGAGTCAGATTATTAGAAATTCAGGGCACGCACAATCTAACTGTTGGCCACTTCGATCATGCAGCGCGCCGCAACGGTAGTTTCTCTCCTCAGGCCAGGGCAAACCCCGAACATACGGCACAAAGATATTCTTCGAACGAAAGGGACGTTTCCGTCCCTCTGTTCTCGCTGCGTCAGACGGCGAGCAGACCGACGACAACGCCAGCCAGGTTAATAGCGGTGATAGTAGCCGCCGCCTTCCGGTACGACGATGCAACCGCTCAACGCGGTTCCGAGACACACAGCCAGCAACATCAGCGCAAAGGTTCGTTTCATACATGCCTCACTGGTTAGTAGTGAAGGCAATATATTGGGAGCGCAGATTACCAGTGTGTTTGTGTGTAACGAGACGTGTGAGTTGCAACACCCACCCGCCCCGATCCTTCACGAAAGCGCTGCCCGAAACGAAATATTCGGTTTCACAACTCACAAGTCGAACTACAACAAGGCGACGACCCGCACGTCGCCCTGTTCAGCCGACGCGACCACCTTACCCGCGACCCGCCGGAAGGTGATCGTGACCGTGGAGTCGCCGACGCGCAGATCGCCGATTTCCAGCCAGTCGATGCCCTCGGGCAACATCGGCTGTTCGATCAGCACCTCGCGCTTCGCCGCGTCGATGGTCACGCCCAGGCACGCCTCGAGCATCATGAAGGGCGACCCCGCCGCCCACGCCTGCGGCAGACATGCCACCGGATAGGCAGTAGGCGGTTCACCGCGCCGCCGCGGGAAGCCGCAGAAGAGCTCCGGCAGACGCATGTCGAAATTGACCGCGGCCTGGAACAACGCCTGCAGCAAACTGACGGCCGTTGCCTTGCCGCCGTAGCGTGCCACGCCTCGCGCGCACAGCGCGTTGTCGTGCGGCCAGACCGAACCATTGTGATACGCCATGGGATTGAAGCGCGCCTGCCCCGCCGCCAGCGTGCGGACACCCCAACCGGTATGGAACAACGTCGACTCCAGACCCCGCACGACCGCTTCGCCACGCTCGCGTGACGGCAAGCCGAACGCAAGCAGATGGCCGGCATTCGATGCCATCACGCGGCACAGTTCACCGTGACCGTCGAGCGCGATACCGTAGAAGCCCGCCTCTTCCATCCAGTACTTCTCTTCGACGCATTCGCGGATCGCCTTGGCGCGTTTGCTAAAAGCCGCGGCATCGTCGGACAGACCGCGCAGCTCGGAAAAATGCGCCATGGTGTCGAACGCGGCGCTCGCATAGGCCTGCACCTCGACCAGTGCGATCGGGCCATCCGGGAAACGGCCGTCGGCGTGAAAGACAGAATCGTGGCTGTCTTTCCAGCCCTGATTCGCCAGTCCGCCATCCGATTCGCGCTGATAGTCGAGCAGGCCGAAGCGGTTCCGGTCGCACACGCCTGTGACCCAGGCTGCCGCACGCGTGAGGGCCGGCCACAATTCCTCGATCAGGCCCACGTCGCCGGTACGCGCCACGTAAGCGCCGGCCAGCACGATAAACAGCGGCGTGCTGTCGACGCCGCCGTAATACAGCGCGAACGGCACTTCGCCGGTGGCGGCCATTTCGCCCTTGCGCATCTCATGCATGATCTTGCCGACCGCGGCGTCGCGGAAGGCCGAGTTCTCAAGCGCCTGATGCTCGGCAAGAAAGCGCAATACGCCACGTGCCAGCCCTGGCTGCAACCACAAGGTCTGCAGCGAGGTGATCAGCGCATCGCGGCCGAAGGGGGTCGAAAACCACGGGATACCGGCGTAGGGATACGGGCCGCTGGCCAGATCGGTGGTCAGTAGACCGAGATCGGCGAGCGAGCGGTCGATCCACGCGTTAAAGAGCGGATTGCTCGAACGCACGCGCGCAGTGGCACGACGCCGCTCGCGCATCACGAGGTGGGCTTCCACCAGCGCGGCGCGCACGGCCGCGCGGCCGACTCGCGGACGCTCCGCATGGATCTGCGACAGATGCGCGTCGCCATGCGTCTGGACCGGCATCGACACGCCGGCGCTGATGACCGGCTTGTCGGCCTTCACCTTGACCGCCACGGCGAGATAGATCGACACGCACGCCTGGGCGGGCAACTGCACCGTATAGTCGGCGCGATTGGCAAACAGCTTGTCCGGCGTCGGCGCAAAGGCGATCTGCACGTCACGCTCGACATTGTCGAGCCCCATGTAGCCGAGCAGGACTTCGCCGTTCTCCACCCGCGCCGGTTCGACGTTGCCCTTCTTGTCGCGTTTCAGACCGCGCACTTCGAACATGTCGCGGAAGTCGCTGGCGAAAGAAATGGACAGCGGGACGACCGCGTCTTTCGTGCCGTAGTTGGTCAGTTCGATGGCTTCGTTGAGCACCGTGCCCGACAACACGCGCACGCGTTCGACGTGAATCACGCCTTCCGGCGTGCTGTCGCCACCGAGCGGCGGCAACGGACGGTTGGTCAGATGCGCCGTGAAGGCCGCGTTGTCGCTGCTGACGCTGCCCGATAGCAGCGACGGCGCGCGGCCACCGAAGGTGAGCCGCAATTGCGACAACACACGTGTGTCGTTGACGAACAAACCGTCGTCGTGACCCGTGATGTCACCAAGCGCGTCGTTGACGATAAAGGTATCGCCCGACTTCAATACATACTGGTTGGCGCTGGCGACGTTGAGGTTTTCAGGTGGGATGAACGCGGTGTCAGATTCGTGTTCCGCGCGGTCCGCACCGCCTGAGTGCGTCAGTCCGCCGAGTGCTTCTGGATCCTGCATCAGCTTGCTCCTGTGCGATGGGCTTCGTTCCGATTGTAGAGGGTCTGCGCCCGTCGAACGAACTTAACACAGGAGTGTGGTGGATTTCTGAAAGCGGGCCCGATAGAAGGCGTAACAAAACGCTACGATGCCGGTCTGTGCGATTGCCGGCAGGTCATTGGCACGCGTCATGCAGTTCCAGCCCAATGCACGACGGGCGCTACTCCATGTCAGGAATAGCGCCCGTCTAGTGGCGGCTCAAGTCACGCTCGAGCCCGTGCATGCTGCGTCAAGCATTCAATCAGCGTTGCGCGAGCGGCTTCGCTTCACGCGCCGTAGCGCCAACGAACAGCTGACGCGGACGGCCAATCTTCTGTTCCGGATCGGCGATCATTTCGTTCCACTGCGCAATCCAGCCCACCGTCCGTGCCATCGCGAAGATACACGTGAACATCGAGGTCGGAATGCCCAGAGCGCGCTGCACGATACCCGAGTAGAAATCCACGTTCGGGTACAGCTTGCGCGACACGAAGTATTCGTCTTCCAGCGCGATCTTTTCCAGCGCCATGGCCAGCTTGAACAGCGGGTCGTCGTGCAGACCCAGTTCTTCCAGCACTTCGTGGCAGGTTTCGCGCATCAGCTTTGCACGCGGGTCGTAGTTCTTGTAGACACGGTGACCGAAGCCCATCAGCTTCACGCCCGAATTCTTGTCCTTCACCTGCTTGATGAACTCAGGAATGTTGTCGACCGAGCCGATTTCTTCCAGCATGTTCAGCGCGGCTTCGTTCGCGCCGCCGTGTGCCGGGCCCCACAGGCAGGCAATACCGGCTGCGATACACGCAAACGGATTGGCGCCCGACGAACCGGCCAGACGCACCGTCGAAGTGGAAGCGTTCTGTTCGTGATCCGCGTGCAGGATCAGGATACGGTCCAGCGCGCGCACCAGCACGTCGTTGACCTTGTAGTCTTCCGCCGGATTCGCGAACATCATGCGCATGAAATTCGCGCTGTACGACAGCTCGTTCTTCGGATACACGAACGGCTGGCCGACCGTGTACTTATACGCCATGGCCACCAGCGTGGGCAGCTTGGCGATCATGCGGATCGCCGAGAGTTCGCGATGCTCGGGCTTGGTGATGTCGAGCGAGTCGTGATAGAACGCCGACAACGCGCCCACTGCCGCGACCAGAATCGCCATCGGGTGTGCGTCACGGCGGAAGCCGCGGAAGAAGAAATGCATCTGCTCGTGCACCATCGTGTGCTGCGTGACGGTTTTGACGAACTGTTCCTTCTGTTTGACGTTGGGCAGTTCGCCATTCAGCAGCAGGTAGCACGATTCGAGGAAGTCGGCATTCTGCGCGAGATTGTCGATCGGGTAGCCGCGATACAGCAACTCACCCTTGTCGCCGTCGATGTACGTAATGGCCGAGTTGCACGCCGCCGTCGACATGAAGCCGGGGTCGTAGGTGAACTTGCCGGTCTGGCCGTACAGCTTGCGGATGTCGATCACGTCCGGGCCAAGCGTGCCCTTGTAGACCGGCAGTTCGACGGTCTGGTCGCTGTCCGAAAACGTCAGCGTTGCGTGTGTCGTGGAGTCGTTCATTACGCTTTCCCTTTTACAAATTAGCCTGCATTCTACGGCTCCGGCGTCCATTCATTACTCCGGTTGCCAACAACAATCCATCTCTACCTTAGCAACATTCGTTGCGAATCGCCCTGCAACGGATTGCAGTTGCATTGCCCCGCACCCGCAGATTGGTCGGATCAATCCGCCAGCCAACTGAAAGCCAGCGCCGGGATCGCAACAATGTATTGCAAAGGGCATGCAGCGCAAGCGCGCGTCCTCTGCGATACTCACTGCGTGTCATGCTTCCCCTGCAAAAACACACCGCTGTCTTAGGCCCGCCGTTCGCGGCGGGCCTTTTTATCTAGTTAGAAGAACAGGACCAACAGATGAACGCCTCGCTCGAAACGCTGTTTCCGGATCTCAACCACACCGAAGACAGCATCGTCACCGCACTGAACCATCAGGACATCGTGGTGGCGTTGTCGGCGGCACTCAAGACGCAAAACGTCGCTGTGCTGCATATGTTATATCCGCGCACCGATGCGCGCACACATAGCAGCCTCGACGCGCTCGTCGCCAAGCTGCATGGCCACGGCCTGCACAAGGTCGCCGGACTGGTTGCCAATGAGGCGCACTATCTGGTGTTCAAGGAACCGGTGAAGGCATGGAAAGCCTTCCAGGAAATCCGCAACGACTCGCTCGCCATCGGCGTGCATCTGTACTACCACGGCCTCGTTGGCGAAGCAGCCGAACTCGCGCTCGACGCCGACGCCCATCGCAAGGCTTAACGCCACACCGCCGTTCAACCGCTGCCGTGCGACGAGTCCATTGCGGGCCCGCACGGTCCGCGATAGTCAACGTGGCCTGGCGTGCCTCGACGAATCAGCCTTGATGGGCACCGCTGACGCTGTGGATAAATTCGTCGATATAGCGATTGAATGCGGCAGGGTGCGCCAGATTCATGCCGTGCGATGCGCCGCGCACAGTCTCGCGCCGCGCGTCGGGCAACCATGCAGCTAGCGCCGTCGCGGTACGCCTGAACATGTCGGGACTCTTTTCGCCATCGATCAGCAAGACCGGGCAGCGCACGTCCGCAGTATCTTCCGGCGTATACGCCGGCAGCGGATCGCGGAACTGACGCGTCAACGTATGGGCGTTGTCCGTTGCCATCGTGCGAAATGCCTGGGTGCTGCGCGCCCAGAAACCGGGGCGGCTTACTGAATCGACGAACAGTTGCAGGCCCGCATCCACGTTCCCCTCTTCAATCAGCTGGGCGGCGCGCGCCCGCAGCGCATTGACCGTTTCAGGCAAGCGTGCGACCGGTCTTCCAGCGATCTGCAACGGTCCGCCAGGATCGGCGAGCGTCAATGTCCGCACATGCTGCGCATGGCGTCGCGCGCAGTGAAACGCCACGCAACCGCCGCGCGAATGACCCACCACGTGCGCGGGACCCGCCCCGAAGCGCTCGATAAATTCCGCCACTTCGTCAGCGTGATTGCTCCAGCTGAACGGCACGTCCGGCGGCGTATCGGTGACCGGCCAGTAGTGTGTGAGACTCACGGCGACACAGCGGTAGTGTTGCGCCATGCCGTCGAGTTGCGGCTGCCAGTAGCGGTAGTCGCACAATGAACCGTGCACGAACAACAGCAGTTCGCCCTCGCCTTCGACAACATAGGGCATGCGCAAGCCGTTCGATAGCTCGATGAACGACGGAGAGAAAAGGGGATCAGGATGAGTCACAGGTCGATTCGGGGACAACGCAGCGAGCGCCTGTCAGGCGTGCCGGATCTTCAAGGCTGCCGTGCCACGGCTTGCGCCTGAAGGTCCTCTGGGCCGCCGATCAGCGAATTAAAGCGGCATTGTCACACAGGTCGCGACACGCGCGCAGCGCAGCCAGCCTGATCGGCAAGGGCCTCCGGATGGCTCCGGATCATTCGTACACCAGATCGTCGAGCAAACCAGCTTCCGCAGCGGCCCCCGCACCGCGCACCGCGCAGGTGAGCGGCTCGTCGGCGATACGTACGCCGAGGCCGAGTTCAGCGGTCAGACGCCGTCCGAGGTTGGCGAGCAGCGCGCCGCCGCCCGTCAACACAATGCCGCTATCGGCGATATCCGTCACCAGTTCGGCCGGGGCGTTTTCGAGTGCCGCTTTCACGGCGCTGATCACCTGCCGCAACGGCCCGTCGATCGCGTCGGCGATATCGTGATTGTTGATTTCCACCGTGCGCGGCAGACCATCGTCGACGCTGCGGCCGGTCGCGTTCATGCGCTCCATGGGCACATCGCGCATGGCCGAACCGATGGTCTTTTTCACATGCTCCGCGGTTTGCTCGCCCAGCACCACGCCGTACAGCGTGCGCACATAGTTGACGATGGCAGCGTCGAACTGGTCGCCGCCGACGCGCACCGAGCCGCTATAGACCAGCCCGCCCAACGCGATCACGCCGACTTCCGTCGTGCCGCCGCCAATATCGACCACCATCGAGCCGGTGGCCGACGACACCGGCAAGCCCGCCCCCACCGCCGACGCCAGCGACTCGCCGATCAGGCTGACCTTCCAGGCACCCGCCGCCACCGCGGCTTCCTTGATAGCCCGGCGTTCGACCTGGGTCGCGCCCGCCGGCACACAGATGGTGAAAGCCGCCCGGCGGCCGAAGAACTGGCGCGGCCGCGCCATATCGACGAATTGCCGGATCATGTGCTCCGCAGCGGAAAAATTGGCGATCACGCCATGCCGCATGGGCCGCACGGTTTCGATATTGTTGGGCGCCCTGCCGAGCAGTTGCTTCGCCTCGCTGCCGACCGCCGCCACCCGCTTTTGCCCCGCCTCTCGCTCTTTCTGGAAACACACCACGGACGGCTGATTTAGCACGATGCCGCCGTCGTCGGTGTAGATCAGCGTATTGGCCGTGCCAAGGTCGACCGCCACGGTGTGACGGAACAGTCCCCTGAACAGTGAATGGTGCGGCTTCGGTCGGGCCATAGATAGGCTCTGCGTATGTCGTTGTCGCCCTTTGGGGGCGCTGCGGTGATTCCCCGTGCCGCTGATATCTCGCACGCGTGGCGGAGTGTGGCGAGACATGTATACGGCGCGCGTGATTTTCGCGCTAATGAACCATTAACGGCAAGCAGTTCAAATTCTTTAGGCCCACTTTATTTATTTCGGCATTTTTCAGGCGCGCTGCGTCCCGAATCCGCGAACCAGTGCATCGCGTCCAAGCACCAGACCATCCGTCGATATCGTATGACCAATACCTGGCAGTGCAAACGCTCCCACCGCGAAGCCCGCGTCGCTGAACGCATGGGCCGCGCGTTCGAGTTCAAGCACCGGAATCACCGGATCCTCGACGCCATGCACGAGCGTCAACGGCGTGCGTGCGTCCGTGGTGATGCCCGAGGCGAGCCGGCCCGAATACGCCACCACCGCCGCCGGTGCGTCCGCGCTCGTGGCGGCGTGATGCAGCGCCATCATCGAGCCCTGCGAGAAGCCGACCAATGCAAGCTGATCGAAAGCTAGCTGCCAGTATTCCAGTTCGGCGTCCAGCATCCGGCGCAGCGCCGGATAGGCATCGGCGACGCGGCCGATGCGATTGGTCTCGTTCACGTCGCGCAGGCTGAACCATTGCCGCCCGCAAAAGCCGCCGTCGAAGCGTTCGCTGCCGTCCAGCGACGTAAACGCGACCCCGGGCAGCGCCGCACGCCAGCTATCGGCGAGCGGCACCAGGTCTTGCGCATTGCTGCCGACGCCATGCAGCAACACCACCAGCGCGCGCGCCGGCGCATCGACGGGCGCGAGGCGCCAGCCGTGTTCGAATTGTTCCCATGCCATCGCAGTCGTTCTCCCTTTCGATTCCGTGTTCATGTCCCCGCTCACAGCCGGGAGCATACGCTGTCGGCTCTCTTTTTGGCGCCTTCGCCCCGCTGCCGCCTGCAGGCGCCGATTACCCTCGTGCGGGAATGCAGGTATGCTTTTGACAACCATTCGACCACTGCCCTGTGCCACCCAGCCTTGCCCGCACGGCCCGCAGGGCGCAATCGGCGTATCACTGCATGCACACCGCCGGCGATCCGCCCCGGCGCGGCGTCACCCCTGATCACTTTGCTCCGGAGTCCCGCTTGAGCCAGCCCGGTCCTGCGCCCGCATCGCCCTCGCCGCCAGCGCCACCACCGCCGCTCAAGGGCGGGCAGCTCATCCTCGCGACGATCGCCGTGGCGCTCGCCACCTTCATGAACGTCCTCGACACGTCGATCGCCAACGTCGCGATTCCGACCATCTCGGGCAATCTCGGCGTCTCGGTGGACGAAGGCACCTGGGTGATCACCGTATTCGCCGCGGCCAACGCCGTATCGATTCCGCTGACCGGCTGGCTCACCCAGCGCATTGGTCAGGTCAAGCTGTTCGTCGGCGCGATCCTGATGTTCGTGCTGTCGTCGTGGCTGTGCGGCATCGCGCCGACGCTGCCTATCCTGCTGGTTGCCCGGATCTTGCAAGGCGCCGTGGCGGGGCCGCTGATTCCGCTCTCACAAGCCATTCTGCTCGGCTCTTATCCCAAGGAAAAATCGTCGACGGCGCTGGCGCTCTGGGCCATGACCGCCACCGTCGGCCCGATCGCCGGCCCCGCACTGGGCGGCTGGATCACCGATAGCTACAGCTGGTCGTGGATTTTCTACATCAATATCCCGGTGGGTATCTTTGCGGCCGGGGTCACGTGGATGATCTACCGTACCCGCGAAACCGCCACCCGCAAACCGCCTATCGATGTAGTCGGACTCGGCCTGCTGGTGACGTGGGTTGCCTCGCTGCAGGTGATGCTCGACAAGGGCAAGGACCTCGACTGGTTTTCCTCGCCCGTGATCGTCATTCTCGGGATCACCGCAGTGATCAGTTTTGCGTTCTTCCTCGTCTGGGAACTGACCGAAGACAATCCGATCGTCGATCTGCGCCTGTTCACGCAGCGCAACTTCCTGGGCGGCACGATTGCCATTTCAGTGGCCTACGGCGTGTTCTTCGGCAACCTCGTGCTGCTGCCGCAATGGATGCAGGAATATCTGAACTACCGTTCCGTCGACGCCGGCCTCGTGACCGCACCGCTCGGCGTGTTCGCGGTGATTCTCGCGCCGGTCATGGGCCGGGTTCTGCCGCGCTCGGACGCCCGCATTATCGCGACGCTCGCTTTTATCGGCTTTGCGATCGTGTTCTATATGCGCTCGCGCTACGTGATCGAAATCGACACCTGGCATCTGGTGCTCCCCACGCTGCTGCAAGGTATTCCGATGGCGCTGTTCTTCGTGCCGCTGACGGCGATCATCCTGTCCGGTCAGCCGCCGAACAAGATCCCGGCTGCGGCGGGTCTGTCGAATTTCGCGCGGGTGTTCTGCGGCGCGGTGGGGACCTCCATTGCCGGCAACGAGTGGAACAATCGCACCGTACTGCACCACGCGCGGCTGACGGAACAGGCCACGATCAACAATCCGCTGTTCAACCAGCAGATGGATTCGACTCAGGCGCTGCTGCAACTGAACCGCCAGTCCTCGCATGCGCTGTTCGATTTCACAGTCAACACGCAGGCCGCGATGATGGGGTTGAACGATATCTTCTTCGTGTCGGCGATCATCTTTATCCTGATCATTCCGCTCATCTGGATCACCCGGCCGTCCAAGGGCGGCGGCGGAGCGGACGCGGCCGGCGCGCATTGAATGCATGAGCGAGCGTGCGGCAGCACTCCACGCGGCTCGCCATTCAGCGTGGCTAGCCAGTAAAATCGCGGCTTCCACGCTCGTCCACGCTCATGAACTATCAAGGCATCCTCGAACAGATCCATCACGATCTGCAGCCCTGTCTGGGAACCGGCCGTGTGGCCGACTATATTCCCGAGCTGGCAAACGTCCCGGCCAACAGCTTCGGCATGGCCATCGTCACGCCGACCGGCGAGGTGTTTCGCACCGGCCAGGCTGATACGCGCTTTTCGATCCAGAGTATTTCCAAGCTGTTTGCCTGCACCATGGCGTTCCGGCTGCTTGGCGACGACCTGTGGAAACGCGTCGGCCGCGAACCGTCTGGCACGCCGTTCAATTCGCTGGTGCAGCTCGAAGCGGAGCAAGGCAAACCGCGCAATCCGTTTATCAACGCTGGCGCGCTCGTCGTCACTGACGTGCTGTGCCGCCGCTTCGTGCGGGCCGAGACCGCGCTGGTGGAATTCATGCGCCGGCTGACCGGCGAGGTCACGATCGACTACGACGCGCGCGTCGCCCAATCGGAGCTGCAAAATGCGGATCGCAACCAGGCCATGGCGCATTTCATTGCGAGCTTCGGCAATATGGAAATGCCCGTTCACGGCGTGGTCGAAGCGTATTGCCGGCAATGCGCGATTTCGATGAGTTGCGTCGAACTGGCGAAGGCTGCGCTATTTCTGAGTAATGGCGGGGTCGTGCCGTCGACCGGCGAGCGCATCCTCGATAGCAGTTCAACCAAGCGTCTGTCGGCTCTCATGCTGACATGCGGCACCTATGACGCGGCGGGGGATTTTGTTTATCGCGTGGGGCTGCCGGCCAAAAGCGGCGTGGGCGGCGGCATTGTCGCGGTGCTGCCGGGAGAGATGACGGTGTGCGTGTGGTCGCCGGGGCTCGATTCGAACGGCAACTCTCTGGTCGGCGCCCAGGCCCTGGAACGGCTGACGTCGCTGACCGGGCGTTCGATCTTCTAGGCGAGCCGGATAAAAGCCCCGCTTGAACTTAACCGGGCGCGCGCCTGCCCCACGCTCTCACATCACCGACCAGCCAAGGCCCCGGACATTGCGGATCAGCGATTGCCCGTATTTCTTCCGGATCGCATGGATCAATACATCGACCGAGTTGCTTTCAACCTCTCTGCCCCAGCCGTACAGCCGGTCTTCGAGTTGGCTACGCGAAAGCACGGCGCCACGACGTTCGAGCAAGGCATGCATCAGCGTGAATTCACGCGCCGACAGCGATGACTCGCAACCCTGCAACAGAAGCGTGCGCCTGTCGAGATCAAGGCCCAGCGATTCGTCGCCGATTCTAGAGGTCGCATAGCCCGTCGCGCGTCGTAGAATTGCGCGAATTCGCGCCAGTAACTCGCGCATGACAATGGGTTTGAGTACGCAGTCGTCGGCGCCGGTATCCAGACCACGGGCATGAGCTTCCGGATCATCGTGTGCGCTAAGGAGTACGACGGGAACCTTGTTGCCCGCATCGCGCGATGCCTTTAACAACGCCATGCCGCCCGTGCCCGGAAGATGCAGATTGAGCAGCACGACCGCGTAATGGCTTGCGGTGATTGCAAGGCTGGCAGCACGGCCGTCCCGTACCCAGTCGACGTTGTATTCCGCATCTCTCAAAGCGCAAAAAAGCCCTTGACCTGTAGGCAGGTCATTTTCAGCCAGTAGTACTCGCATGTCTCTCTCGATGTTGTTGCCCCAGGCGGCCCTTTATTGGGTTGTGAACGCCATTGGGATGAATACCCCCCGTTTCTTTGGTACAACGATCTATTTTTTGAAGTTCTGGATGGCCGCTCAGGATCACCTTGCGCTGCCGGCTTACGAGAGTCGTTGTGCCACCTCAATCTTTCCAGTGGAAATATTAAATTGGATTCGTCACCGCGTCAACATCTTTCCAGTGTGCAATTCAGATGAGCGCAAACCAGAGGGCGACCCCTGGTCTCCCGATCGCAAATCGGTGTGCGACAATCATCAAGTCTCGCGACGGGGAAAACCGCCAGCCCCTCAGGGGCGACTCCCCTCAGTTGACAATAGCATTACGCGCGATTGCGGAAATCGAAGGCTCATTCCTTTCTTTGTGAAAGAACCGTCCTTTCTAACTGACAGCACGAGTGTTCTCCATGGCAGAGGATTCCGGGTACATGTTAGAGGCGCTTCGCGAGGAGGCGGACTTCACGCTCTATCGCGGCAGAGCGCTCGGCAATCCGGCGCCGATCCTGGCGCTCGCAGTCGCCACTCAACACCCATCGCCTGACAGCCTCCAGCGGCTCGAACACGAATGGTCGCTAGCGGCCGAACTCGATGCGGCATGGGCGGCACAGCCGCTGGCGCTGACTCGTTATCAGGGGCGCGCGGCCCTCATTCTTAAGGACCCCGGCGGCGAACCTCTCGATGGGTTGATCAACCAGCACAAGGGTCGTCCGATCGATCTGACGCGCTTCCTGCGCATCGCCATCGGTCTGGCGGCGGCGCTCGGTCAGGCCCACCGGCAAGGCCTGATCCATAAGGACCTCAAACCTGCGAACCTCCTGGTCGACGCTTCCGGTCACGTGTGGCTCACCGGCTTCGGCATCGCGTCGCGACTGCTGCGCGAGCGTCAGCCGCCTGTGCCGCCGGAGATGGTCGCAGGCACGCTCGCCTATATGGCGCCTGAGCAGACCGGCCGGATGAATCGCTCGATCGATTCCCGCAGCGACCTCTACGCTGTGGGCGTCACCTTCTATCAAATGCTGACGGGCAATCTCCCGTTTACCGCCGCCGATCCGCTGGAGTGGGTGCATTGCCACATCGCGCGTCAGCCAATAGCGCCCGCGAATTACGGCGTGGTTCCGGAGCCACTATCCGCCATCGTCATGAAGCTGCTCGCGAAAAACGCGGAGGAGCGATATCAGACCGCGGCCGGCCTCGAGCGCGATCTTCGGGAGTGCCTGGTGCAATGGCAGTCGTATGGCCGCATCGATACATTTCCTCTCGCCGTGCATGACTTGTCGGACCGCGGGTTGATAGCCGAAAAGCTGTACGGGAGGGAGCGCGAGTCCGGCAGTCTGCTTGCGGCGTTCGATCGTGTCGTGGCCGGCGGAAGGCCGGAGTGTGTTCTCGTCTCTGGATCCGCCGGCATTGGCAAATCCACTGTCGTTACTGGGCTGCACAAATGTCTGGTACCGACCCGTGGATTATTGGTGGCAGGCAAGTCCGATCAATACAAACGAGACATTCCTTACGCCACGCTAGCGCAAGCTTTCCAAAGCCTGATCCACCCCTTGCTGGGTCAACCCGAGGTCGAGCTGAGCAAGTGGCGAGATGACCTTCGTTGGGCGTTGAGCCCGAATGGCGCCCTGCTCGTAGACCTGGTTCCAGAACTGACGCTGATCATAGGAGAGCAGCCACCGGTTCCTTCCTTGCCGCCGCAAGTGGCGAAGACCCGGTCGCACCTTGCGTTTCGGCGGTTTATCAGCATTTTCGCGCGCCCCGCACATCCGCTTGCCCTGTTTTTCGACGATCTGCAGTGGCTCGATGCGGCAACGCTCGACTTTCTGGAAAATTTGCTGATCCAGCAGGACCTGACCCACCTGCTTGTGATCGGGGCTTATCGGGACGATGAGGTCGATGCGGCGCATCCGTTGATGCGAAAGCTGTCAGCCGTCCGCGAAGCCGAAGGAGCCGTTCACGAGGTCCGCCTGACGCCACTCGCCCCCGATGACCTGGCACACCTGATTGCGGACAGCCTTCATTGTGATGCGCAGCGTGCCATGCTTCTGGCGCAACTCATCCACGAGAAGACTGGCGGCAATCCGTTTTTTGCCACTCAATTTATCCGTGCCCTGGTTGAGGAAAAGCTGATTGCTTTCGAGCATGGAAGTGCACAGTGGCGTTGGGATCTGGATGTCATTCATACCAGAGGCTTTACCGACAATGTCGTGGACCTGATGGTGGCGAAGCACAAGAGGCTTCCGGTTGCGACGCAGATCGCACTCCAGCAACTTGCCTGCATTGGAAACAGCGCCGAAGCCGCCACACTTTCTACTGTTCTTGGAACATCCGGTCAGGAGACCGAAGCGGTACTGCGGGAAGCGCTTTACGCGGAGCTGATTGTCAGCGCGAGCGGGTCCTATCGGTTCGTGCATGACCGCATACAGGAAGCGGCCTATTCCCTTCCTGCGCAAGAAGCGCGCGCAGAGGCTCACCTACGCATTGGGCGACAGCTCAACGCCCACCTTCGACCCGAAAGGCGTGAGGAGGCAATATTCGAGATCGTCAATCAGCTCAACCGTGGCGCCGAGCTCATTACTGCGGACAATGAGCGCTGCCAGTTGGCCGAACTCAACCTGATCGCCAGCAAGCGAGCCAAGGCTTCTACCGCCTACGCCTCAGCGCTTCATTACGCCATCGCGGGCGCAACCCTTTTGACGAATGACAGTTGGCAGAGTCGCCACGATCTTGTCTTCCAGATGGAGTTGCAGAAGACCGAATGCGAGTTCCTGACTGGGGAAGTCGCCGTCGCTGCAAAGCGTTTGGACATACTGCGACCGCGTGCCGCGGACACCATCGAGGCGGCGTCCGCCACGTGCCTTGCGATGGATATTTATATGACGCTCGGTCAGGTCGACCTTGCAGTCTCCACTTGCCTCGACTATATGCGCCGTGTGGGTATCGACTGGCCACGTCATCCAACGGAGGAAGCGGTACGACGCGAATACGAGCAAATCTGGCGACAACTCGGGAGTCGCCAGATCGAAGAGATCATTGACCTCCCCCTGATCAGCGACCCCGCATCGATCGCGACGCTGGATGTTCTGACGAAGGTGTCGATTCCCGCAGGGTTCGCGAACCGGAATCTTCATGCCCTGGTGATTTGCCGAGCCGTTAGTCTCAGCATCGTGCAGGGTAACAACCACGGCTCGTGCAGGAGCTACGTCGACTTCAGCATCATCGCGGGGCACAGGTTCGGTGATTACAAGAACGCCTTTCGGTTTGCCCAGCTCGGCTATGACCTGATCGAGAGGCACGGCCTGAAGCGCTTCCAGGCCGCTACGTATCATGCATTTGCCTATTGCACCATGCCCTGGATGAAACATCTGCTGGCTTGCTGTAGCGTAATGCGCCGGACGCTCGACGTGGCAACAACGGCAGGTGACCTGACCATTGCTGCATACAGTCATCTCTGCCTGAACAGACTGCTTTTCGCGGCCGGAGGCTCGCTCGACGATCTGCAAAGGGAAGCCGAGGATAGCCTTGCTTTCGCGCGGAAGGCGAAGTTCGGCATCGTCGTTGACATGACGCGTCCCCAACTGGCGCTGATCCGAACACTCAGGGGCCTGACGACACCATTCGGCTCCTTCGAGCATGCAACGTTCGACGAAACAGCGTTCGTGCGCGATCTGGATAGCCACCCTCCGATGGTCCGTTCCTGCTACTGGATCCGAAAACTGCAGGCGTACTTTCATGCAGGCGAGTTTGCTTCAGCGGTTGACGCCTCATTGAAGGCCCGCTCGCTGCTTTCGATTTCGCCAGGTTTCGAGGTGGCCGAGTATGAGTTCTACGGTGCGCTTGCCCGTGCGGCGTGCTGCGATTCTGCAACAAGAGGCCAACGGGGCGAACATCTGGATGCGCTCGAAGCCCACTACAAACAACTCGAAATATGGGCGGAACATTGCCCCGAGAACTTCGCCAATCGCCTCGCGCTGGCAGGTGCGGAAATCGCCCGCATCGAAGGCCGCGCGCTGCACGCCGAACAGCTTTACGAAGATGCGATCCATTCCGCCCAAGCGCATGGGTTCATCCACAATGAAGCGCTTGCCAACGAGGTCGCCGCACGCTTCTACGCGGCGCGCGGCTTCGCGACCGTTGCCAACGCCTATCTCCGCAACGCGCGGAATTGTTACGAGCGGTGGGGCGCCGACGGCAAGGTCAGACAGCTCGACGCGCGCCATCCGGGGCTGTCCGTGGCGGATGCGCGTGGCATGGGCAGAACACCGCCATCACCGGATCAGCCCATCGACGTCACCGCCCTGGTGAAGGCATCGCAGACGCTGTCGGGAGAAATGCTCCTGCCCCGCCTGATCGAGCGGCTCATGACGATCGCCTTGCAGAATGCGGGCGCCGAGCGGGGGTTGTTGATCCTGATGCGGGACGGTGAGCCGCGAATCGAAGCGGAGGCCTTCACGAATCTGGGCAAGATCGAGATTGCGGCGCGCCGCGCGACGATCACGCCACTGGATCTGCCTCAGTCCGTACTGCATTACGCGATGCGGACGCAGCAGCACGTGCTCCTCGACGATGCGTCTTCCGACGAGCTCTATTCACAGGACGAATATGTGCAGCGCAGACGCTCCAGATCCGTCCTCTTTCTGCCGATCGTCAAGCAGGCGAAAATGGTCGGCGTACTCTATCTGGAGAACAATCTGACTCTGGGTGCTTTCACCCCGGAACGGATGACCATGCTGCTGTTGCTGGCCTCGCAAGCCGCCATTTCACTGGAGAATGCGCACCTCTATTCGGATCTGCAACTGCAGGCCGGACTGCTGCAGCGACTTCCTGTCTCTGCGTGGACACTCAATCCCGATGGCACACCCGACTTCGTGAATCAGGTCTGGCTCGACTACTCCGGACAGACGCTCGATTTTGTCCGCTCGAATCCGGAGGCCTGGATGACCGCAGTCCACCCCGAGGATCGCGAAGCGGCATCGCTGGCGTTTTGGGCCGGTGTGCGCGCGGGACGTGGATTCGCCATCGAAACCCGCTCGCTGCGCGCGCAGGACGGATGCTATCGCTGGCATCTCCAGCAAGCTGTGCCCATGCGCGATGCGGATGGAAAGGTTCTGAAATTCCTTGGCACTACGACCGACATCAACGAGCAGAAGTGTGCCGAAGACGCGCTACGTCAGGCGCAAGCCGATCTCGCACGGATCAACCGGGCGACCACCATGGGAGAGTTGGCCGCTTCCCTCGCTCATGAAATCACCCAGCCCATTACAGGTGCGATCGCCAATGCGAGCGCGTGTCTGCGATGGCTCGATCGCGACGAGCCCGATCTGGACGAAACGCGCTCGGCAGTCACCAATATTGTACGAGACGGACAACGTGCCAGCCAGATCATCGCCAGGCTCCGCACACAATTCGAAAAGGGTTCCCTGCATCAGGAAGCCGTCGAAGTCAGCGAGATCGTGCGGGAAACCGTGGGCCTCCTGCATGGCGAGGCAGCGCGATACGACATATCGGTGCGCACCGATCTGGCAGCCGGGCTTCCGCAGATTATCGGAGACCGCGTGCAATTGCAGCAGGTCGCGATGAACCTGATTGTCAACAGCATCGAAGCGATGAAGAATGTCGATGGCATCCGGGAGATGGTCATCCGCTCGCAGCAGGCCGAAAACGGGCAGATTCTCGTGTCCGTCTGCGATACCGGCATGGGCGTTCCGCCCCAGCTCGCAGAACAGATTTTCGATCCGTTCTTTACAACGAAGTCCCACGGTACCGGCATGGGGCTTCGCATCAGCCGTTCGATCGTCGAGTCGCACGGCGGAAGGTTATGGGCCAGCGCGGCGCCCGTGCGGGGCGCGGTGTTTCAGTTCACCTTGCCTGTTGCCGCTGCTGAGCGTCATTAGTATGGTTTAAGTTCGATTCCTGAAATCGTCGGAGACAATTTCATGAAAACACTACGTTCTTTTTCGGCTGGCGCGACGGTTTTCATTGCGCTGGCGTCGGGTGTCGTATCAGCAGAAACGGTGAAAATCGCGTTTATCGACCCGTTGTCGGGCCTGATGGGTTCGCTCGGCAGCAATGAACTCAAAAGCTGGCAATATATTGCCGAGGTCGCCAATCAGCAGGACTGGGGCGGCGGCCAGAAATTCGAAGTGGTCGGATTCGACAACAAGCTGTCGCCGCAGGAAAGCCTCACTATTCTCAATGAGGTTGCCGATCAGGGCATCCGCTATATCGTGCAGGGAAACGGTTCGTCAGTGGGCCTGGCGCTCGAGGACGCGGTGTCCAAATTCAACGAACGCAATCCCGGCAAGGAAATCATCTACCTCAACTATGCGGCGATCGATCCGGGCATGACCAATAGCAAATGCGACTATTGGCACTTCCGTTTCGACGCCAACGTCGACATGAAGATGGAGGCGTTGACCACTTTTCTCGCCAAAGATCCGAACGTCAAGAAGGTCTACCTGATTAATCAGGATTACTCCTTTGGTCATGACGTATCGAGCACCGCGCGCGAATACCTCAAGCGCAAGCGTCCGGATATCCAGATCGTAGGCGACGATTTTCACCCATTGGCACAGGTCAAGGATTTCTCGCCCTATGCGAGCAAGATCAAGGCGTCCGGCGCCGATACCATCATCACGGGTAACTGGGGCAGCGACCTCGCGCTGCTCATCAAGGCGGGCAAAGACGCCGGCGTGACCGCCGATTATTTCACCTACTACGCAAACACGACCGGCGTGCCGACTGCCATGGGCGCAGCAGGCGCCGGGCACGTCAGGTATGTCGCCTATATGGGCGCGAATACCAAAGGCAATCCTCCGCAAGCCGGTCAGATCATGGACGGCTTCAAGAAGAAATATGACGACGATTTCTTCGTCATGGCCGCTTATACCAGCATCGCCATGGTGAGCCAGGCGTTCAAGGAAACGAAATCGACGGATCCGGTCAAGGTGGCCAAGGCGCTCGAAGGCATGAAGGTCGAAAGTCTGAACGGCATCGTCGAAATGCGCGCCTCCGATCACCAGTTGCAACAGCCTCTCGTGATCGCGACCTGGGTCAAGGCGGATGGTAAGGACATCAAATATGACCAGGAAAATACCGGCTATGGCTGGCGCACCGATGCCGTGCTGGACGCGGCCGCTGCGGCACAGCCGACCACTTGCCAGATGAAGCGTCCGAACTAGACGAGGACGCATGAAATTTTTCCAACCCGACGGGAGCGCGATGTGACGAGTCACCAGCGGATCATGCGAATCATCAGGCGACTCGCACTCGTCGCACTCGCGCTGTCAGGCCTCTGGTCCGGTGCTCCAACATGGGCCGACGACAACGCCACGGCGCTTAAAGACAAGTACACCACGCTCGCGCCGCAACTCAGTTCGAACGTGTTTCATCGCCCGATTCATCTGGACTCGCAAGAAACGCAGAACAGCTTGAAGGGCGACATTTATGCCGTCGTCGATTATCCGTTCGCGACCGTCAACAGCGCCTTCAACGATCCGCAGCAAGGCCCGGCGAACTGGTGCGAAGTCCTGATCCTTCACCTCAACACGAAGTACTGCCATGCCACTTCAGGCAGCAACGGCGCGATCATCAGCATGAACGTCGGCAAGAAGACGGAACAGGAACTCAGCGACACGTCCCGCGTGCAGTTCAATTACCGTTCGGTGGCAACGAGTCCCGACTACTTCCAGGTGGATCTCAGCGCGGCCGAGGGACCGCTTAGCACGAAGGACTATCGCATCGTGCTGGAAGCCGTCGATATCGGCAAAGGGCGCACCTTCCTGCATCTCACGTATTCGTATGGATTCGGCATGGCAGGACGGCTCGCCATGAAGACCTATCTCGCCACCATCGGCAGTGCGAAAGTCGGCTTTACGCAGGCGTCCAATGGCGATTACATCGGCGGTGTGCGCGGCCTCGTCGAGCGCAATACCATGCGCTATTACCTCGCCATCGACGCCTATCTCGGTTCGCTGGCCGTGCCGGCGGACAAGCGCGTCGATCAACGCTTCGCAACATGGTTCGATGCCACCGAGCAGTATCCACGCCAATTGCATGAACTGGACCGGCAAGCGTATCTGCAGATGAAAAAGAACGAGTACCAGCGCCAGCAAACCGCGCAATAAAAACATGACGATCATCATGCGCGTCTACGCTGTGCTAAATGCGAGCGCGAACCATGCGCCGCGCGCACGAAACAGCCCGCCGCGACCGCATCACGACGTGCCAAGCGGCAGGCGCACCTCGAAGGTCGTTCCACCACTCACCGCGGCGACAACGTTGATCGTCCCGTTATGGCGGCTTACGACGGTCCGATAGGCAATATGCAGGCCGAGACCGGTACCCTTGCCTAGCGGCTTGGTGGTAAAGAAAGGTTCGAAGAGCCGCGGCACGATCTCCGCCGGAATGCCCGCCCCGGTATCGCCAATCTCGACGACGACGTATCCGCCTTCCTGATACGAACGAATGGAAAGCTCGCCGTGGCCGTCCATCGCGTCGATGGCGTTGTCGATCAGGTTGGTCCAGACCTGGTTCAGTTCGCTGCCGTAGACGGGTACGCGCGGCAAGGCGCGATCGTAGTTCCGCGTGACGATCACGCCGTGCTTGAGCTTGAACTGCATGATGGTCAACGTATCTTCGATCCCGTCGTGGATGTCGACTTCCTGCAGCGGCGCCTGGTCCATATAGGAATAGTCCTTCATGGCCTTGACGAGCTCCGAGATCCGGCCTGCGCCAAGCCATGCCTGCTCTGCGAGAGAACGCAGTTCCAGGGTTGCCGCCAGCCAGCGGATGCCGGCGCCAAACTGTTCGGATGTCACATCGTCGGCTAGCGGCGCAAGATCGGCCGGCGCGAACCCGGCCGCGACGAGTTGCGGTGCCAGCAGCCAGGTGTTGGCAACGCCGCGTTCCGCCAGCCAGTCGGCGAGCAGGCTTTCCGCTTCGCTTTGCCGCAACGCGGCGTGCGGCGTGGTATCCGGCTCGGGTGCAGCACGACTCGCCCAGTCGTTGATCCGGGTCATCACTGGCGCGGGCATCGCACTCATGACGAGGACGCGGGTTGCCTCGCGCACGGTGTCGAGCGCGCCGTGCAAGCTGTCTGCGGCACGCGCGACCGCCGCGGCCGGATTGTTCAGCTCATGCGCCAGCCCGGCCGACAGGCGACCGAGCGCCGCCAGCTTTTCGCCGGTGAGGATAAACGTGTCGTAGACGTTGACACGTGCGTACATCGACCGATAAATGATCCTGCTGAACGACTCGCACTCGCGCACGAGGCTATGGAACATCTCCTCGGAAAGGGCGACCAGATGGCAGTCTGTGGCCGCGGTGTAGGTCCAGGGCGCAGGCACGCCGGCGAGCAGCGAAGCGTCGGCAATCGAGGTCGGCGCGGTCCGCCTTTCATTGAACATCTGCCGTCCGCTCACGACTTTTTCCGTGACGAGTTCGCCTTCGAGAAGAATGAACTGATGGGTGACGTGCTGGCCCTCGTGCATCAGAATGTCGCCCAGCTTCAGGCGGCGTTCGCTCAGGTTTTCCCTCACCTTCTGCTTGCACGCCTCCGACAACCCGGCGAACAGCGGCATCTCGAACAAGGTGGACAGGTCGCTCATGTGTTAGCCAGGTACTGATGGATGAAATGCACCGCGATCGAACCTTCTCCCACAGCCGCCGCGACGCGCTTGATCGAATCGGCGCGCACATCGCCGGCCGCGAAGATACCGGGCACGCTGGTTTCGAGAAGAAAAGGGTCGCGCTCAGGCCGCCATCCGGCCGGCGCTCGGCCTGCCTTTACGAGTGAGCGCCCCGTCAGCAGAAAACCACGCTCGTCGCGCTCGACCAGTCCGCGCAGCCAATCCGTGCGGGGCGCGGCGCCGATAAAAATGAAGAGACCGCTCGCTGGAAACGCTTCGACGTGTGCGGTCTGAACGTCACGCAAGCTGATCTCTGCGAGGTGCCCCTCGCCGCCTACGCTGTCGACTTCCGTGAAAGGCCGGACACGAATATTGGCGGTCGCGTGAATCTGCTCGATCAGATAGTGCGACATACCTGCACTGAGCGAGTCGCCCCGGCACAGGAGCGTCACCGATCGCGCGTACTTCGACAGGAACATCGCGCCCTGCCCCGCCGAGTTGGCGCCGCCCACCACATACACATCCTGATCAGCGCAGGCGACCGCCTCGGCCAGCGCCGCGCCGTAATACACACCGGCGCCGGTCAGTTCCTCGATGCCGCGAGCCGCCAGCTTGCGATAGGACACGCCGCTTGCAACCACGAGCGCGAAGCAGCTCAACTCCGAGCAGTCCGACAAAACCACAAACTTGTAAGGCGCCTCGACACGCAAGCCGACTGCGTGTTGCGTCAGAATCATTTCCGCGCCGAAGCGCTTTGCCTGCATCAGCGCGCGACGCGACAACTCCGCGCCGCTCACGCCGGCCGGAAAGCCGAGATAGTTTTCGATGCGCGAACTGGTGCCGGCCTGGCCGCCTGGCGCATCGCATTCGATGATCGCCACCTTGAGCCCTTCCGAGGCGCCATAGACTGCCGCAGCCAGCCCCGCCGGGCCGCCGCCGACGATCACGAGGTCGTAGAAAGGCGTGGTCGAACGTGTGCGCAGTCCCACCCGCTCGGCGATCTGCGCAGTCGAAGGACGGCTCAACACGCTGCCATCCTCGAACACCACCGCGGGCAGTTGCAGTTGGGCCGGATTCAGCGACTTCAGCAGCGGGTCGGCCTCGTCTTGCCGCTCTACGTCGACCCAGCAGTACGGAATATGATTGCGCGCCATGAAGTCGCGCAACAGATGTCCTTGTGGCGACCAGCGGTGATCGAGCAGCCGGATACCTTGGAACGCCGGACGAAAAGAGGCCTGCCAGTCGGCCAGCAGATCGTCGAGTGCCGGATAGAAATTCTGTTCAGGCGGATGCCAGGGCTTAAGCAGGTATTGATCCAGATGCACCGTATTGATTGCGCGGATCGCGGCGTCGGTGTCCGCGTAGGCCGTCAGCAGCACGCGCCTCGCTTGCGGAAACAGTTTGACCGCCTGCTCGAGGAACTCGATACCGCTCATCTGCGGCATGCGCTGGTCCGCAATGAACAAGGCGATGGAACGGCTTTGCAGACGCAGTTGCTGCGCGGTCTCGAGCGCCGCCTGCCCCGACACCGTGCGCACGATCTGATAATGCTCGCCGTAGGCGACCTGCAGGTCGCGCGCTACCGCGCCGGCTACGATCGGGTCGTCGTCGACCGCCAGGATGACGGGTTTTTCCATGGCACCTCATACAAAACGGACTCGCTGACGCCACGCGCAACACCTCTGCGCATGTTGCTGCGGCGCCGGTGAGCGAAGCGGCGCCGCGCGTCTCCCGACAGTCGATCGAACGCGGCCGTTTCAGCCAGCGCGTGCCTCGATCATGCGCCTATTCTGTCAAACGAAGCGGCTAACAGAATAAAACGCGCCGTAACGGCAAAGCGCAATCGCTTCCGCGTCGGATTGTGAAGCGGCTTGTGCGAAGGCAACCGACCAACGCCCGCAAACATCGCGATAACGGATCGAATAGGTCAACATGGCAATGTTCCTGTCGCTCGTTGGCGGCGCATTCATCGCAGCAATCTGCGCATACACCTGAGGCCAACAGCATGGAACCAAGATAGCTGGGCGGCCCGGAGAAAACCATTCTACGAATGGTCGCTGCAGTGCTACATGGACATGGTGTTCTCATACCTTTGTATCGTCCGGGGCATTGAGCGTGCGAGTGTGGACGCCTTGGTGCGCGGCGGCGGACGAGGGCGCGCGAGGCGCCCAGTCCGTTTTCCCCGTCGAAGTCGGCCACTTTGAAATTAGCCGCTCGAAATTAGCCGCTCGAAATTAGCCGCTCGAAGTCGGCCTGTCGAAATTAGCCGCTGAAAGCTAGCCGCACGAAATCAGTCCTTCGAAGCCAACCCGTCACCCAGCCGCCCGCTCGACCAGCTCCTTCAACACCGTTTCATACGGCGTCTGGCCGATCACCCGTTCGTTGACGCCGGTCTCTTCAAAGTCGATCCACCCGCTATTGAACGCGTCGATCATCTCGATCCGCGGCATAGGCCAAGCCGTGCCTTGCGACTGAAACAGCGCCTCCCACTGCTCATGCGGCACGCTCTGCGCCTGCACCACGCGCCCCAACGCCGCGCCGAGCAACGCCGCAATTTCATGCTGCGTATAGCGCCGCGGCCCTTCGATCTCGATCACGCGGCGGCCCTGCCACGCTTCTACAAGCGTGTGGGCAATCACGCGACCGATATCCGCGGTAGCGACCATCGAATACGCCCGATCGAGCGGCTGCAGGAAACTCGCCATCGACCCGGTCTCGCGCGCCGGAGCGATGTCCCATGACGCGTTCTCCATGAACCACGTGGGACGCAAAATGGCGGTGGGAACCGGCAGCGCGGCAAGCGCCTCCTCGAGGATATGCACTTGCGTGATCAGTCCCAGGCCGGACTCACGCTGCCCTCCAATCGACGACAGCGCCACCACTCGACCCGGCATGGCCGCATTAAGCGCGCGGACCAATGACGCAGCGGCGGCCCGTGCCTCCGGATAACCGCGCTGCGGCGCAAAATGCGGCGGCACCATCACGAAGACGCCTTCAGTGCCCGCGAACGCGGCTTGCAACGCCGCCGTATCTTCGACCTCGGCAATGGCCACTTCCGCGCCGCGATCGGCCCAGGCGGCCGCTTTCGACTTGTCGCGCAACACCGCCCGAACCGCATGCCCCGCATCCAGCAACGCACGCGCCGCCGCGCCCCCAACCTGTCCTGTCACGCCAGTCATTGCAAACATGATCTTGCTCCGATGAATACGGCCCGATGCCGCGTTGAGAAGCATTCTGGTCGCACGTGGCTGATTTCCCGAGAGCATCAATGTCATAACGTTAATGATTTTATGTCATTGAAAACGGCCCACGCTCTACGTTTAGATAGCGAGTCGCAAATTCACAGCCGCCTATCATTCAGTCCATCCCAGAGCTGCTCGAATGTCACCTGATGGCGGGAAGCTACGACTATCTGCTTCGCGTCGTCGCAAAGGATCTCGACGACTATCAGCGCTTCCAGATGGAGCACCTTACGCAAATCAGAGGGGTGCGTAAGGTCGAAACCGAGATACCTCTCAAGCGCGTCAAGCAGACGACTGAGATGCCACTCAGCTAACGGGGACGTCGTGAATTTGCATCTGGCGGGATGTAGTCTTCGATTTTCTGGCCGACTCGATAAATCGCATTGCCGAACAACGCGAAAATAGCTTGACTTAGACGAGCCATCCATAAGGGCGCCAGCAATCTCCAAGACGAACCCTTGCTCTCATTCACTGGTTTAACAACGCTTTATAAATATATACGTGAGCTCCCTATACTTTCCAGCATCCCGTGGACTATCCGTAGGGTGTCAGAGTACGTGCGACTGACGCCACCGTTCCGCGACGGGGTGACTGCCGTAGCGGCGACGACTGTTCTGGCGCAATCCACCCTCTGATTCGACACAAAACGCACTTATAAGAAGCGTATAAGCATTCTACCGGTCTATTGTGCTACATTTATGAGGCACAAGGAGTTGCCTCATGGATTGCACCCTACAAATATTCCTCGACGATCGCTGGGTCGACTGCGCGCAGATCGAACTCAACGGCCGCCTTTGCCAGTGGAATCATCTGGTTATGTACGCCGTCGAACACACGGACGACCCACTGTCGCTGGCTGAGCCGGTCGATATGGACCTCCGCACGGCCCAGACGATGCCCGCCTTCCTCTATGACCTCGCCCCACAAGGGGCCGGTCGTCGCTTCCTGCTGGGTGAGCTGAAGCTACCGGATGGCCCCGACGCGGACTTCCCCCTGATCTGCTCGGGCGCCTTCAATCCGATCGGCCGGATCAGGGTTGCCGAGGCAGCTGACTATTTTGAGACGCACGTGGCGCGACACCCGGCCGCTCGTGGCTTACCCGGCCTGACGATCGACGACGTCGTCGTGCGCAGCGCGGAATTCAAGGAAACGATGTTCCTGCACGGGATGCTGGGCACCGGCACCACGGGGGTCCAGGGTGCGGCGCCGAAATACCTGCTAACCCGGGACCGGGCGGGCCTGCTGCACGGTGATGCCATCCTGCCCGATGCCGAGGCTACCCAGCATCTGATCGCGAAGCTGCCGCGCGGGAATAGCGCGGCCGACGACAAGGTCCTGCGCAATGAAGCGGCGTACATGCGGGTGGCCGCCGCGCTTGGTATCCGCACACACGCGGACTTGCCGACCCTGCATGGAGATGTTCTGCTGGTCCCGCGCTTTGACCGGATCGCGAGCGGCGGGAAAGTTGCGCGCCTCCATCAGGAAAGCGTGGCCTCTATCCTGGGGCTGTCCGGCTTTGACCTGCGCCCGAGCCTCTTCGAGGTCGTGGCCGGGATCCGCAAGGTTGTGACCGATCCATCAGCCGAAACGCTCGAATTCATCAAGCGGGACGTGCTCAATCTGGCGATGCGTAACTCGGACAATCACGCGCGCAACACGGCCGTGCAACGGGTCGAGGGCAAAGTCCGGCTCACCCCCCTGTTCGACTTCGCACCGATGTACCTTGATCCCGATCTGATACCACGTGCGCTGAGATGGTATCGGCCAGACACCCGGGTTGAACTGACTGACTGGGCCGACGTTCTTACGGCTCTGCCTGTACCTGACCACGAGCGCAGAATGCTCGTCCAGGCATTGAGCCGCTTTGCCTCGCAGATCGAACGCCTGCCCGACATCATGGATGCGCAGGGTGTCGATCGCGACATCATCGAGTTTCTGACGCAATCCATTGATACGCAGGTCCGACAACTGAAATCCCTTCAACCGCCAGAGGCTCATCATGCCCCGTCGGAACCGACCTACCCGTGAAGAGCAGAACGCCCTGCGCCGCGCTTTCTACGAAAGGATCGGCCAGGGCGACATGACCATTCCTGAGGCCATGAAAGCGATGCGCGAGATGACGGGCCTGACCCAGGCGGAATTCGCCGCGCACCGAGGCGTCAGCCGCCGGGTCATCCAGGACATCGAGCGCGGGACTGGAAATCCGACCGTCGACTCGCTCAACAGCGTCGCGAAGCTCTTCGGCCTGCAGGTCGGATTCGTCCCGATCAGGCGGAACGAAGCAGCTTCGCCCACCTCAAGCTGACAGCCAGGCGTCTCTCGAGTCGCGACGAGCGACGCAACCAAACAGCTTTTCGGATGGTTTAGAGGCCAGCAGTGTCGGTCCTGTTCACGCATCCTTCGTGAGGTTTGGCGTCGCCGGCGCTTTGGTCGGCGCCTTCGTCCTCACCTCGGATCCGGGATCATACGTCAAAGCTTTTTCGGCATCCTCCGTGATTCTGGGCGTCTGCATGGCGGGTATGGGGAGATGTTTTGCAATGGCAATTGTCCGAATGCCCCCTGGCACTTGCGACAGCCATCGAATTCCTGGGGCCATTATCGATTGCGGTTCTGGCTGGGGGTCAGTTCATTTCCGGGGCGGTTCAGTTGCCATCATGATTGATGCCGTTAGCGCGCCGTCACTCCCCGCCAGTTGCCGCCCAAGAAAAACAACCGAGCCAAACCCGCAGAATCCGATCGATCCCAGTAGCCATGCGAGAACTATTGATTCTCCATCTGGGCGGAGTGCTCCCGTGCCTTCCTTGAACACCGATACCCCCACATTTTCCCTTTGACAAACTATCTTTAGATATATATCTTACGACACATCTTAAGACATAACGGAGCACACCGATGCGCCATTCCCACCCTTCCCGCCGTTCCCATGAGATCGACGGCCTGTATTCCTCCAACGGCTTTTCGCTGCATGCCCTGTGGCACGCAATCGGCCGTCATCATCGCGGCGGTGAGCGTGGTGGCCGCTTCGGCAGCCCCGGCAGCCCTGGCGGTCCGGGCGGCTTCGGCGGCGGCGACGGCGATGCATTCCCGCGCAGCCGCAAATTCAGCTCGGACGATCTGCAACTGCTGTTGCTGGCCTTGCTGGACGCCCAACCGAGCCACGGCTACGAACTGATCAAGGCGCTGGAAGCGCGCTCGAACGGCTTCTACAGCCCGAGCCCCGGCATGATCTACCCTGCGTTGACCTATCTCGAGGAACTGGGCTTTGTGACGGTCCAGCTGGAAGGCAACCGCAAGCGCTATGAACTGGCCGAACCCGGCCGCCAGCATCTCGCCGACAACCGCGAGCGTGTCGAACTGATGCTCGCCAAACTGACTCACATTGCCCGCAAGATGGACTCGGTGCGCCGCGCCTTTGCGGGCGAAGAGCAACTGGATCCGGCCGAAGGCGGCTGGCTGCCGGAGCTGATCGAAGCCCGTCGCGGACTCAAACATGCGCTGCTGCGCCGCGACAGCGTCCCGGCCGCTGAACAGCGCCGTATCGCCGCAATCCTCGCCCGCGCCACGGCGGAAATCGAAGCCGGCCCAGCCGCCCCGACTGGAACCGACAGCGGCGCTGCCGCTATCTGAGCCCGCCTAGCCGGGATTCCGAGCGCTGCCCGATATAACTGGAGAGAACACTTATGCTGACCAGGTCCGATCTCGCGGTCACCCGCGTACGTCATCCGCTGAAATTCCGTCTGCTGCAAGTCAAGCGGGTCCAACCGCTGACGCCTCATCTGATTCGCGTCACCTTCACCGGCGACGATCTGCAAGATTTCGAATCGTCTTCGTTCGACGATCACATCAAGGTTTTCTTTCCGGCGCCGGGCGCCGACCGGCCGGCACTGCCGAGCGCGGGTCCGAACGGCCCGGTGTTCGCGGAAGACCAGCCACGGCCGGTGGCGCGCGACTTCACGCCGCGTCGCTTTGACCGCGCTGCGCGTGAGCTGGATATCGAATTCGCCATGCACGAAGCCGGCCCGGCTGCAAACTGGGCCGCGCAGGCGAAGGTTGGGCAGTATCTGGGCATTGGCGGCCCGCGCGGCTCGCTGGTGATTCCGGCTGGCTTCGACTGGCATCTGCTGATCGGCGACGAAACCGCGCTGCCCGCCATCGCCCGTCGCCTGCAGGAACTACCCGCGGGCACACGCGTCGCCGTCGTGCTCGAAGTCGCCGATGCGTCCGCGCGCATCGAATTCGACACCCAGGCCGAGTTGCACGCCGTGTGGCGTTACCGCAGCGAATCACCCTATCGCGGCGCGGCGCTGCTGCAAGCGGTACGCGATACGTATCTGCCGGAGGGCGACGGTTACGTCTGGGCCGCGGGCGAATCCGCGACCATGCGCGCGGTGCGTTATCACCTGTGCACTGAACGTGGCGTCGACAAATCGCGCATCCGTGCCGCGAGCTACTGGAAACAGGGCGCCGAAGCGGTCCACGAAAACCTCGACGACTGACCCACGCCGTGTCGACGGTCAGCCTTCTGGTTGGCCTTACCTTATCAAGGACACCTGCCGATGTACGCCATCAGTACCCAGCACGAACGCCGCCTTCTATGGCTGCTCGCGCTGACGCAGTTCACCATCATCATGGACTTCATGATCATGATGCCGTTGGGCCCGCAGATCATGCACAGCTTCGGCATCGCACCGGCCGCCTTCGCGACGGCGGTGTCGGCCTATTCGTGGTGTTCGGGACTCTCGGGGCTGTTCGCGGCCACCTATATCGACCGCTTCGACCGGCGCAAGCTGTTGCTGACCATCTATGCGCTGTTCGCGCTCTCCAACCTGGGCTGTGCGCTCGCCAGCAGCTATCCGTTGCTGCTCGCCGCGCGTGCATTCGCCGGCCTCAGCGGCGGCGTGCTGGGCTCGGTGATCATGGCGATCGTCGGCGACGTCATTCCGGCCCAGCGGCGCGGTGCGGCCACCGGCACCATCATGACCGCCTTCTCGCTGGCCGCGATTGCCGGCGTGCCGGCTGGCGTGATGCTCGGCGCGCGCTTCAACTGGGCGGCGCCGTTCGTGCTGCTGGTGGCGCTGTCCGTGCTGATCTGGTTCTGCGGCTCGCTGGTGGTGCCGTCGCTCACGGAGCATCTAAGCCGCCGGCCGCCGCCGTTGCGCCAGGTGCTGCCCGACCTGCTGCGCCTGCTCGGCAATCCGCGCCACCTGAATGCCTTTGCGCTCACCTTCGTGATGATGGTGTCGCATATGCTGGTGATTCCGTTCATCGCGCCGATGCTGGTCCTCAACCATGGCGTGCCGCCTGCGCATCTGTCGTGGATGTATATGGGAGGCGGCTTCGCGACGTTCTTCACCTCGCGCGCGATTGGCCGGCTCGCCGACCGCTACGGCAAGCACCGGGTGTTTCGGATCGCCGCCGTGCTGTCGATGCTGCCGGTCCTGTTCGTGACCCATCTGCCCGACCTGCCGTTCGTGGCTGTCGTGCTGTTCTTCCCGTTCTTCATGGTCGCGATGTCGGGACGGATGGTGCCGATGCAGGCGATGCTGACCACGGTCCCCGAACCTTCCCGGCGTGGTGCGTTCCTGAGCGCCAACAGCGCGATCCAGGCATTGGGCACGGGATGCGGCGCATGGCTTGGCGGCTTGATGCTGACCAGCACATCGAGTGGACAGATTGCCGGATATGGCACGGTCGGCTGGGTCGCGGTGACGCTGACGACGCTCGCCGCGTTGTGGGTGGGTCGTGTGAAAGCGGCGGCGGATAAAGCACCGGTTCCTGCCGCTGCGGAACTCGGTACGGAGTCGCTTGGCGAAGCTTGAACGTCCCCGGACGGATGTTCAAGCCGGCCGCCTGCGCCCCTTATTGCGGTCCCTGCGTCACCTGCCACTGGGGCGCACGCTTCTCCAGGAATGCATTGACGCCTTCGCGCTGATCCGGGCCGTCGAACAGATCGACAAAGCGCTCGCGTTCAACCGCCAGCGCGGCCGAGCGCGGCACGCCATGGCGCGCCTGATGAATCAGACTCTTGCTGAACGTGACCGCTTGCGGGCTCAGCGTGGTGACACGCGTGGCCATGGCCAGCGCGGCCTCGCGAGCGGCGCCCTTTTCCACCACTTCTTCGACGAGACCGATCCGTAACGCTGCTGCGGCATCCACTCGCTCGCCGGTCAGAATCATCCGTTTTGCCCAGCCCTCGCCCACCAGCCAGGGCAGCGTCTGCGTGCCGCATCCGCAAGGCAACAGGCCGACCGCCGTCTCCGGCAAGGCGAGTTGGGCGTGCTGCTCGGCGATGCGGATATCGCAGGCCAGCGCGCATTCGAGTCCGCCGCCCATCGCATAGCCGTTGATCGCGGCAATCACCACCGCGCGTGCGTTCTGCAACGCCTCGAAGGCCGCGCCGAAGCGCATGGCCGCGTTGCGCGCCACGTCGCGGTTGCCGTCGGCGAAGGTGTTCAGGTCGGCGCCCGCGCTGAAGAACTTCGGGCCGTCGCCGGTAATGACGATGGCTCGCACGCGCGCCTCGCCGTTCAGGCGTTCGACGGTGTGTTGCAGTTGCAGCAAGCCTTCCGGTGTAAAGGCATTCGCGGGCGGGCGCTTGAGTGTGAGCAGGGCAATGGCGCCGTCGCTGGCGAAATCGAGTTCGATCATGATGCGTCTTCCTTCCGTTTAGTTGCTGTTCGTGCCCGACAGGTCCGGGAAGTCTTCTTCCCAGTACTCGCCAGGCAGGCGCGCGGGTTCAGCTTGCCGTTCCAGTTCGCGACGCCGTAGTTCGACGCGGCGGATCTTGCCGGAGATGGTCTTGGGCAACTCACTGAATTGCAGCCGCCGCACGCGCTTGTAGGGAGAGAGTTTCTCGCGCGAAAACTGGAACACGCTGCGCGCGAGTTCGGGGCCGGCTTCGTAGCCGTGCCGTACGGTGACGAAGGCTTTGGGCACCGACAGGCGTAACGGATCGGCGCTCGGCACCACGGCGGCTTCAGCAATCGCCTCGTGTTCGATCAGCACGCTCTCGAGTTCGAACGGACTCAGCCGGTAGTCGGACGATTTGAAGACGTCGTCGGCGCGACCCACGTAGACGTAGTAGCCATCGTCGCGGCGCAGCGCGACATCGGACGTGTGGTAGTAGCCGTTGCGCATGGCCTGCACCGTGGCGTTGGCGCTGTTCGCGTAGCCCGTCATCAGGCCGAGCGGGCGCTGCGCCAGCGGCAAGGCGATCTCGCCTTCGCTGACCGGCTGATCGTCCGCGTCGACCAGTTCGATCCGGTAGCCCGGCAAGGGGCGCCCCATCGAACCCGCCACCACGGGCTGCCCCGGCGAATTGCCGACCAGGCAGGTGGTCTCGGTCTGACCGAAGCCATCGCGGATCGTGATGTCCCACGCATGCCGGACGCGCTCGATAATCTCCGGATTCAGCGGCTCGCCCGCGCCGACAATCTCGCGCAGCCTGACCGGATACTCCACGAGCGGCTCCTGCACCAGCATGCGCCAGACCGTGGGCGGCGCGCACAGCGTGGTGACCTGGCAGCGCACCAGCACGTCGAGCGTTTCCTTCGGCACGAAGCGCGGGTAGTTGAACACGAACACGCACGCCTGCGCATTCCACGGCGCGTAGAAACAGCTCCATGCGTGCTTGGCCCAGCCCGGCGAGCTGATGTTCCAGTGGATATCGCCGGCTTGCAGGCCGATCCAGTACATGGTCGATAAATGGCCGACCGGATAACTCTGATGCGTGTGTTCGACGAGTTTTGGCTTCGAGGTCGTGCCCGAGGTGAAGTACAGCAGCAGCGGATCGGTGGCACGGGTCGGGCCGTCTGGCGTGAAGTGCGGTGCCGCGTCGTAGGCTGCCGCGAGGTCGATCCAGCCATCGCGCGGCGCACCGACCGAGACGCGCGTGAGCGGGATGTCGAGGCTATCGAACTTCGCCAGCTCGGCGCTATCGACCACCGCGTATTGCGCCTCGCCGATCTGCACGCGGTCGCGGACGTCGTCGGCGGATAGCTGGGTGGTCGCGGGCAGCACGATGGCGCCGAGTTTCATCGCCGCCAGCATCACGTCCCAGAGTTCGACCCGGTTGGGCAGCATCAGCAGGAGACGGTCGCCGCGCCCTACGCCGAGCGCGCGCAGGAAGTTCGCCATGCGCGCCGAGCGCTCGGACATCTGGGCGTAGGAGTATTGCGTGCCAAGGCTGGCGGGATCGTCGACGATCCATAGGGCCGGCTTGTCATTGCCCTCTGCGATCACATCGAAATAGTCGAGCGCCCAGTTGAATTCGTCGAGCGCCGGCCAGGCGAATTCGCGGTAGGCGCGTTCGTAGTCCGTGCGATGGCGTAGTAACAGGTCACGCGCCTCGAGAAAGCGCTGCGTCGAAAGTGTCCGGCCGGTCATCGTCGTCTCCTGTCGATCAGAGTTGGCGCTTTAGCGCTTACTCTGATCCCATGCAAAGCTGTCGATCAGAGTTGGCGCTTTAGCGCTTACTCTGATCCCATGCAAAGCTCTTACTCGGGCCCCATGCAAAGCTGTCGCGTACTCTGATCCCAATCAAAGCCCGCTTTGAATGCGCATCCGCGCTCGACTGGCGGCTTATTCTGCGCTCAAACATTCCGCGCGATCACCATTCTTTGCACCTCGCTGGTTCCCTCGTAGATCTGCGTGATACGGGCGTCCCTATAGTGTCGCTCCACCCCGTAGTCTTCCAGGAACCCATAACCGCCATGAATCTGGATTGCATGCGAACACACCTCCTCGGCCATCTCGGAGGCATATAGCTTGGCCTGCGACGCTTCGGACAAACACGGCTTGCCCGCGCTTCTCAACCGCGCTGCGTGATGCACCAGCAGACGCGCCGCGTTCAGACGCGTGGTCATGTCGGCCAGCATATTGGCGACGCTCTGGTGCTCCTTGAGCGGTTTGCCGAACTGGACACGCTCACTCGCGTACAGACGCGCCGCATCGAACGCCGCCCGCGCGATCCCCAACGCCTGCGCCGCAATGCCGATGCGTCCGCCTTCGAGATTCGACAGGGCGATGCGCAGCCCTTCGCCGCGCTGGCCGAGCAGATTCGCTTCGGGCACGGCGCAGTCGTCGAACGCGATCGGACAGGTGTCGGACGCCCGAATGCCCATCTTGTGCTCGGGCGGCCCGACATTGAAGCCGGGCGTATCCGTGGGCACGATAAACGCGGAGATGCCGCGCTTGCCCAGCTCCGGATCGGTGACGGCGAACACGATGGCGATGTCGGCCCGTGCACCGTTGGTCACGAACTGCTTGCTGCCATTGAGAATCCATTGCCCGTCGCGCAACTCCGCGCGCGTGCGCAGGTTATGGGCCTCCGAGCCCGCCTGCGGCTCGGTCAGACAGAATGCGCCGATCCGGCGCCCTGTGGCGAGATCCTCCAGGTAGGTATCTTTCTGCGCCTGCGTGCCGAAGTTGAGGATGGGACCGCAGCCGACCGAGTTGTGCACGCTCATCAAGGTCGCGCAGGACGCGCAACCCGCGGCCACTTCTTCGAGCGCCAGCGCATAGGCGACATAGTCGGTGTACGAGCCGCCCCAGTCGGACGGCACGATCATGCCGAGCAAACCCAGCTCGCCCATCTGTTTGACGACCTCGTCCGGCAGTTTTGCGTCGCGGTCCCACTGCGCCGCGTGCGGCGCCAGGCATTCGACCGAAAAGTCGCGCGCCGCGTCGCGGATCATCCGTTGGTCGTCGGTGTAGAAATCGTCCATGAAGGGGCCTCGCCTCTGCGTCAATGTGAGGATCAGTGTAGCAAGCTGCTGGACAGGTTCGATGCTCTGGCCGATCATTCTGCGTGAGCGGATTTACCATAGCGGCCTAACGGGGCAGCCGCCTTGGCCTTGAATTCAGGTGGCGGACATCTCAAGCCACGCGGATTCCTGAGCGCATTTGCCAGCTTTGCGCTGCTCACGGCCGCTTATCCGCACCGCGTTTGCCCATCTGCCAACCCGCTCGCCAGCCGTATCCATGCAACTGCTTTTGATCCAATGACACCCAAACACGCTAGAGGGACGATCTCGCTGAGCCTCGTTGAAGAGACACTCGCGCTTGCACGCGCACGCGGCCTCGATGTTTTGCCGCTCGTCGAAGCGGCCGGCATCTCGCCGCAAATGCTGGCGGCGCCAAAAAGCCGGGTGACGTCGGCGCAATACGGCGCGCTGTGGGCCGGCATTGCGCGCGCGCTCGACGACGAGTTTTTCGGTCAGGACTCGCACCCGATGCGTTTCGGCAGCTTTATCGCCATGACCCAGTGCGCCTTGACGGCACGCAATGGCGCTCAGGCACTGTCACGCTCGCTCAGCTTCATGCGCCTCGTGCTCGACGACCTGAGCGCGCACGTCACTACGGAGCCGGACCGCGTGCGGATGACCTTCCGCCACCGTGAGGGCACGCCGCAACCCACCATGTTCGCCTACGCGACGTATTTCATCCTCGTGTACGGGCTGGTGTGCTGGCTCGTTGGCCGGCGCATTCCGCTGCTGGCCGCGCGCTTTCGCTGCGCCGAGCCGGCTGCGGCACAAGAATACCGCTTGATGTTCTGCGACGACATGCGCTTTGGCGAAGACGCCTCTTACGTGGACCTGCCGGCGGACTTTCTCGAGTTGCCCGTGATCCAGACCACCCAGACGATCAAGCCGTTTCTGCGCGACGCTCCCGGCAACTTTATCGTCAAGTACCGCAATCCCGGCTCGCTGGCCGCGCGGGTTCGCAAGACGCTGCGCGCGCTGCCGATGGCCACCTGGCCCGCCGCCGACCAGATCGCGCTGCGCCTGCACGTCGCCGAGGCCACCATGCGGCGGCATCTCAAGCAGGAGGGCTATACCTATCAGTCGATCAAGGACGATCTGCGGCGCGACATCGCCATTGCGGAACTGCAGGACAGCCGGCGCAGCATCGCCGAGATTGCGACGAGAGTCGGTTTCGCCGAACCGAGCGCGTTTCATCGCGCGTTTCGCAAATGGACCGGTATGCGGCCGACCGACTACCGGCTGGCGCGCGCCGATCTCACGCATCCGCCAGAATCGGACTAAGCTGTAAGCAGCAGGCGTGCCCTTTTTTCGGTCCGCGTCGCCCGACTCCGTTCGGGTTGGCGTGCTGGCCGTCCACGATGAGAACGTACCCGTTTCTCCCGTTCCGGCAATCCGGCCCGCGCCGTCGGCGTATCCCCAGCGGTTTAGCGGTCCGGTTCCTGCGCGGCATCGCCGCGCTTGGATTCCTGCTGGCATTCGCCGCGTCCTTCCCTCTTTGCATCGCAGCCGCTGTCGCGCCCGGCGAGGTGGTCGTGATTCCCGTCAGCGGGGCGATAGGACCTGCAACCGCTGACTTCATCGAGCGCAGCCTGCAACGCGCCGCGCAGGATCGGGCGCAATTGGCCGTGCTGCAACTCGACACGCCGGGCGGCCTCGACACGTCGATGCGCCAGATCATCAAGGCGATTCTCAGCTCGCCCGTGCCGGTAGCGGCATTCGTTGCCCCGAGCGGCGCGCGGGCGGCGAGCGCGGGCACCTATATCGTCTATGCCAGCCACATTGCGGCGATGGCGCCCGGTACCAATCTCGGCGCGGCGACGCCGGTGCAGATCGGGATGGGTGGCGCCGAACCCAGCGGGCAAAACGCACCGGGTTTGCCGGGGGTGAGCCCTGCCGGACAAGGTGTCGCGGCGGGAGGTTCTGGCGCGGCGGGTATGTCCGGCGCTGCGGGGGCCTCGAATGCGGCTGCCGGCAACGCAAACTCCAACGCCAACGCCATCCCCCTCGATACCCAATCGACCGAACTGCGCAAGCAGGTCCACGACGCGGCCGCTTATATCCGCGGCCTCGCGCAACTGCGCGGCCGCAACGCCGACTGGGCCGAACACGCGGTGCGGGAAGCCGTGAGCCTGTCCGCCGACGAAGCGCTGACGCAGCATGTCATCGACCTGAAGGCGCGCGACGTCCCCGACCTGCTGCGCCAACTCGATGGCCGCACGCTCAACACCGTCGCCGGCGACCAGCGGCTGAACACGGCCAACGCGCCCATCGTCAGGCTCGAACCCGACTGGCGCAGCCATTTCCTTGGCGTGATCACCGATCCGAACGTGGCATTGATTCTGCTGATGATCGGCATGTACGGCCTGTTCTTCGAGTTCGCCAATCCCGGCTTCGTGCTGCCGGGCGTGGTGGGCGCGATCAGCCTGCTGATCGGCCTGTTCGCCATGCAGATGCTGCCTGTCAGCTATGTCGGGCTCAGCCTGATCTTTCTCGGCATCGCCTTCCTGATCGCCGAGGCGTTTCTGCCCACGTTCGGCGCGCTGGGCTTCGGCGGCATCGTCGCGTTCGTGGTCGGCGCGCTGATGCTGATCGATACCGACGTGCCCGGCTACGGCATCCCGTTACCGGTGATCGCGGCCGTCACCGCGTTCAGCGCGCTGTTCGTGTTCACGGTATCGAGCGTTGCGCTGCGCGCCCGTCGCCGGCCGGTCGTGACCGGTTCGGAGGCACTGATCGGCAGCCTCGGGGTCGTGCTCGGCGAGGGCCTCGTGCCGCACGGCAGCATGGGCAACGGCGAAGGCTGGGCTCAGGTGCATGGCGAGCGCTGGCAGGTGCGCAGCGCCGAACCGCTCGCGCCCGGCCATGCGGTGCGGGTCACGGCGCGGCGTGGCCTCACGCTCACCGTGGTGCCCGTAGAAAATCACCACTAGGGAGCCTTCATGATCGGATTCACATTCGGCTTTAGCAGCATCCTGATCATGCTGATCGCGATACTCATCGCCTCGTCGATACGCATTTTTCGCGAGTACGAACGCGGGGTCGTCTTCATGCTTGGGCGCTTCTGGAAGGTCAAGGGACCGGGCCTCGTGCTAATCATTCCGGTGGTCCAGCAGGTGGTGCGGATGGATCTGCGTACCGTGGTATTTGACGTGCCGCCGCAGGACGTGATTACGCGCGACAACGTTTCGGTCAAGGTCAATGCGGTGGTGTACTTTCGCGTCGTCGATCCCGAGCGGGCGGTGATTCAGGTGGCGAAATACTTCGAGGCCACCAGCCAGTTGTCGCAGACCACCTTGCGCGCGGTGCTCGGCAAGCATGAACTCGACGACCTGCTAGCCGATCGCGAACAGCTCAATGCCGATATCCAGAAGGTGCTCGACGCGCAAACCGACGCATGGGGCATCAAGGTGGCGATCGTCGAAATCAAGCATGTGGATATCAACGAAACGATGATCCGGGCGATTGCCCGTCAGGCGGAAGCCGAACGCGAACGGCGCGCCAAGGTGATTCATGCGGAAGGCGAATTGCAGGCCTCGCAGCATCTGCTCGAGGCCGCGCAGACCTTGGCGCAACAACCGCAGGCGATGCAGTTGCGCTACCTGCAGACCCTGACGACGATCGCCGCCGACAAGAACTCGACCATTGTGTTTCCGTTGCCGATCGATCTGCTCAGCGCCGTGCTGGACAGAATGGGCAAACCGTCGGCAGGAAGCCAGCCCTGAAATTTAGGGATTATCCTGATTGCTCCATAGGAGTGAGCCATGAAGAGCCTTTCCCGTATCGCCCTCGGGACGTTGCTAGCCGCGTGCTGCGCGTCGACCGCATTCGCCCAGGCCACGCAAGGGTCGTGCAATCCGTCCGCGCCCAAGACCCGCGCCGAAGTGAGGTCCGATCTCGCCCAATGGCGCGCGGCGGGCTACGATCCGCTCGACTGGATCAACTATCCGGAAAACGCGCAGCACGCGGGCCGCATCGTCTCGCAACAGCGCGTCGCGACTGGCAACAGCGGCGTCTGCGTGCAATAGCGCCTGATACGTCCGGCAGGTCGCGCGTGCTGGACAGCGCGCTCGTGGGCGTGCCTACGTGCTGCGTGCTGCGTGCTGCGTGCTGCGTGCTGCGTGTTGCGTGTTGCGTGCGCTGGCAGACCTTGCACTGCCGCGCCCTTCGCTCGGCCTGCCGCCTCAACGAGCGTGCCGGCAAGGTATCATCTCGCCCCTTCGATACCGCGAGCCGGCACCATGCCAACCCACGTCAATGCCGATACATGACCTACCGAGCCGACACACGCGCGAGTCACGCCTGACTGTTGCGCCGGCTCCACGGTCACTGTCGCGCCAGCGTATTTCGCCCTCAATCGTGACTACAATCCGCCCGTAGCGCTTCGCATGCGTCTGCCGCCATGAGAAACAGCAGCGCCTTTCTCTCACCAGAACAAACAGCTTCACCACGACCAAGACTCGCCCAATGGACTCCGTAAAACGATACTTCGGCTTCGACGAAGCTGGCACGAACCTGCGTACTGAACTACTCGCGGGCCTGACCACCTTCCTGACGATGGCTTACATCATCTTCGTCAATCCGGCGATTCTCGGCGACGCGGGCATCCCCAAAGACGCCGTGTTCGTGGCGACCTGCCTCGTCGCGGCGCTGGCCTCGCTGATCATGGGCCTGTACGCGAACTACCCAATTGCCTGCGCGCCGGGCATGGGCCTGAACGCCTACTTCGCCTACACCGTGGTCAAAGGCATGGGTTTCACGTGGCAGGCCGCGCTCGGCGCCGTGTTCATTTCCGGGTGCCTGTTCATGATCGTCACGCTGTTCCGCGTGCGCGAGGTGATCGTCAACGGCATTCCGCATTCGATCCGGATCGCCATTACGGCGGGCATCGGGCTCTTTCTGGCGATCATTTCGCTGAAGTCCGCCGGCGTGGTGGTCGGCAGTCCGGCCACGCTCGTCACGCTCGGCAACCTGCACGATCCGCATGCGATTCTCGCGGTGATCGGTTTCTTCGCGATTGTCACGCTCGATTTTCTGCGGGTCCGCGGCGCGATCCTGCTTGGGATTGTGGGCGTGACCGTACTGAGCTTTTTCTTCGGCGGCAATGAGTTTCACGGCATTGTCTCGGCGCCGCCGTCGATCTCGCCGACGCTGTTTCACCTCGACATTCGCGCAGCCCTCTCGACCGGCGTGCTCAACGTCATCATGGTGTTTTTCCTCGTCGAGCTATTCGACGCCACCGGCACGCTGATGGGCGTCGCCAATCGCGCCGGCCTGCTGGTCGAAGGCAAGATGCATCGTCTGAACAAGGCGCTGCTGGCCGACAGTACCGCCATCCTCGCGGGTTCGCTGCTGGGCACCTCGTCGACCACCGCGTATATCGAAAGCGCCTCGGGCGTGCAGGCCGGTGGCCGCACCGGCGTCACCGCCATCACGGTCGCCATCCTGTTTCTGGCCGCGTTGTTCTTTGCGCCGCTCGCGGGCGTGGTGCCTGGCTATGCCACGGCGCCGGCGCTGCTGTACGTCTCATGCCTGATGCTGCGCGAAATGGTCGACCTGCCGTGGGACGATGCCACCGAAGTCGTCCCCGCCGCCCTGACCGCGCTGCTCATGCCGTTCACCTATTCGATCGCGAACGGCGTGGCGTTTGGCTTTATTTCGTATGCGGGTCTCAAGCTGCTGACCGGCCGCGCGCGCCAGGTCAAGCTGGTGGTGTGGATCATCGCGGCGATTTTTCTATTCCGCTATTTCTATCTCGGCGCGGAGTAAGCGTTGCGCCGGCGGGCGCCGGCGGGCGCCGGCCGCGTTCGAGCGCGCGGCACCCTGCGGCGCCTACGCGCCGCACTTTTCACTACCCGTTCCGATGGGCCGTTAATTGCGCCAGTTCGCTTCGTAGAAGCGCACATAACCGCTGCGCAGGACCAGACATTGCGCGCGCGTTTCAGACAGCAGGCGCCGGGTCGCCGCTTCGATGCGGCTGCGATGCTCCGCAAAAGCGCCCACCATGTCTTCGAGCCGCGGCGAGGCTGCGCCAAAGTGATCTTCGAGCGCCTCGGCCGTAATCATGCATTCCACCCTTTCACCGTCGACCATTGCCGGGAACGCCAGGGTAAGTTCGCGCCCGGAATATTCCGGGGTTTCGTTCGGGAAAATGATCTGCATGGGATTCGCCTTCGGTTGACGGGTGGATCGCTCGGGGCCGCGCACGCCTGCTTTCTGCTTGCCTCCCTCCGGGGTCGAGGCGCGGGCTACAACAACCGCAAAAGCTATGCAAACACGCCTGTGACGGTTGAATTCATTCACTGTAGACGACTTCCGGCGTGCCGCAAGTTTTCCTTCGGGAAAAGTGATCCCGTACAGCCGGCCGGTTCAATCCTGTAAGATCAAATTGACGGCAGCGCGGCATGCTGCGCTGCGGGATGGCAACAGGCGGGCAATGTACCCCCTGCGTCGAAATCCAACCGGAGACGAGCAGTGACCCAACGCCCTGGCACGCCCCTTACGACGCCTATGGCTGCCCGCCCCTCGACGGAGCAGCCGGACGTGATTGCGCAAGCGCACGCGCGCTCGCTGCAGGTGGGACTGCGCGCCTCGGAGACGCCCGATTTCCACCCATTGCACGCACCGGCCCTGCGCGATCTGGTCGAACGCAATCATTCACTCTATACGCACGCGTTGCCGGTGATGGAGACGCTGCACGCGCAGATCGTCGACACACAAAGCATGGTGTTGCTCACCGACAATCACGGCGTGATCCTGCACAGCTTCGGCGACAGCGACTTTGTCGAAAAGGCCAACCGCGTCGCGCTCTGTCCGGGCGTGTCGTGGGCGGAGGCGGATCGCGGCACCAACGCAATCGGCACGGCGCTGGTCGAGCGCCAGCCCACGGTCGTGCACGCCGGCGAACACTTCCTGCGCGCGAATCGCATCCTCACCTGCTCGTGCGCGCCCATTGCCGATCCCTACGGGCGCATCATCGGCGCGCTCGATGTGAGCGGCGACACGCGCGGTTTTCACAAGCACACCTTGGCGCTGGTGCGGATGTCGGCGCAAATGATCGAAAACCATCTGTTTTCCAACCAGTTCGCCGACGCGGTGCGGATCCATTTTCATGCGCGCGCGGAATTCATCGGCACGCTGGTTGAAGGTCTCGCGGCGTTTGCGCCGGATGGCACGTTTCTGTCGGCGAACCGCAGTGCGCTGTTCCAGTTGGGGCAGCCACTCGCGCAGTTGCAACAGCAATCATTCGACGAACTGTTCGGCATGGCCTTTCCGGCCTTGTTGCAGCAGACGCTCTGCACACCGGGAGAATGCGTCACGCTGACGCTGCCAAGCGGGGTCCGTGTGATCGCGCGCGGAGAATTCGCCGCGCCGCGCCAACTTTTGCCGGCCGCCGGCCTTGGTGGAGAAGCAGGCGTCGCGGTTGCGCTGCGCCCCGCCGCTCGCCCATCCGCAACGCTACCGTTGGTGACGCTCGCCACACTCGACACCGGCGACGCGCATATGGCCGCGATCCTGCGCCGGGTTGAAAAAGTGCGCGGCCGCGATATCCCGATCCTCGTGCTGGGCAAGACCGGCACCGGCAAGGAATGGCTGGCGCGCGCGATCCATTACGATTCGCCGCGCCGTACGGCGCCGTTTGTCGCGCTCAACTGCGCCTCGCTGCCCGATACGTTGATTGAAGCCGAACTGTTCGGCTACGAAGACGGCGCGTTCACCGGCGCGAAAAAGCGCGGCAGCGTCGGCAAGGTCGTGCAGGCCGATGGGGGCACGCTGTTTCTCGACGAAATCGGCGATATGCCGCTCGCCCAGCAGGTGCGGCTGATGCGTGTGCTGCAGGACCGCACCGTGACTCCGCTTGGCAGCACACGGGCGATTCCGGTCGATTTGCGCATCGTCTGCGCGACCCACCGCGATCTGCGCGCGATGATCGAAGCGGGCACCTTCCGCGAAGACCTGTATTACCGGATCAACGGACTCGTCGTGACTTTGCCCGACCTCAGCGAACGGACGGATCTGCCGGTACTCGTCACGCGCATCCTCGAGTCGCAGCGTGAGGCGGAACGGGTGCCGGCGCGCGTGTCGGAAGCGGTGCTCGAGCAATTCCGACGTTGCCGCTGGCCGGGCAATCTGCGGCAACTGGCCAACGTCCTGGGCACAGCCGGCCTGATGGCCGAGGGAGAACGCCAGATCGAGATCGAACATCTGCCGGACGATTTCCTGCCCGACTGCGATGCCGTCACCGCCACGCAGCCCGCTGATTGCGCGGACGCCAGCGCACAACCTGCGGCCCGCAACGCGAAACGCGGCAACCTCGGCCACCTGCCTGTTCATGAAAGCGACTTGCCCGCGCAAGCCTCGCCGGCGCGCATGGAGGACTGGCAGGCCACCTTGATCGCGCAAACGCTCTCACGGCACGGCGGCAATGTCTCCGCCGCTGCGCGCGAGCTAGGTCTCGCGCGCAACACGGTATACCGGTATCTGCGGCGCGGCCAGACTCATTGACGCGAGCGCGCAGGCAAGAGACGACTGCGGTATCGTGGCGGGCTGACTCCCGTTTGCCGCCATGTCTGAAAACAAGCCGCCGTTCACCGTGCGTGTCGAACCGCTCGGACGTACCTTCGAAGCACCCGATTCGCTGACCGTCCTCGAAGCCGCCGGCTTTGCCAATCTGCGCCTGCCGCGTTCGTGCCGTAACGGTACGTGCCGCACGTGCCTATGCCGGCTGATTAGCGGCACGGTGTCGTACACCATCGAATGGCCGGGGGTTTCGCGGGAAGAGAAAGCCGAGGGCCTGATCCTGCCGTGCGTGGCGGTTGCAGCGTCGGATCTGGTGATCGAGGTGCCGGATGCCATGGAGATTGGCGCATTGCCACCGTAACCCTGTGCCCGGAAACGGTTCTTTACCGAGGAGTGACGCTCTCATCAGACGTTGATCCGGCTCCGTTACTCACCGGCTGCCCGTGCTTTGGACGCTGCCCGTTCGCACACTTTTGCCCAGCCGCAGGACGATCGCGGCGACGGCGCTCTCGACCCGGCAACGCGCAGTGTCGATCACCAGGTCCGGATTGGCCGGCACCTCGTAGACCGAGGACACGCCGGTAAATTGCGCGATCTTGCCACTTCGCGCCTGCGCATACATGCCTTTCGGATCGCGCTGCGAGCAGACATCCGCCGACGCCGAGATGAAAGTCTCCAGAAAACCGGCGCCTACGATCGCGCGGGCCATCTCGCGTTGAATCGCCAGCGGCGAAATGGTGGCGACGACCACGGTGTGATCGGTCTGCTGGAATAGTCTGGCGACATGAGCAATCCGGCGCACATTTTCGATGCGATCCATATCCGAAAAGCCCAGGTCCGAGCACAGCCCTTCGCGCAGGGTATCGCCGTCGAGCACCGCTACTTTTGCGCCCTCGCTCACGAGGACAGCATGCAGCGCCTCTGCAATCGTGCTTTTGCCTGCACCGGGCAGTCCGGTCATCCAGACAACCGGCGGTACGTCGGCACTCGTCAATTCGTTGCTCGTATCCATGAAATCGCGTCCAGGCTGCTTTGATCTAACTTTACCGTGCGCGCGCCTGTTTTCCCCTGCTGAAATGCAAACTGACCTTTACGGAAAATTTCTCCCGGCCCCGGCTCCGGGGAGCGCTGCTTTATACGGTCCCGCCTGTTCGCCTGGTGCGACACGCCAGTTCATTCCCACAAACTGAACAGTGTGTTGTGTTTTCACGTAATTTTCCAAACCCGACAAGCGACTAAACTGACGCACCTCATCATCGCGAATGCCATCATGTTGCTCGCATTTTTTCTTTTGTCGCCGATCGGCGTAGTTGCGCTAGTCGCATTCGCGCGCCGCGTCCATCCAGTGACCGGTCAGATTGCTGGTGACGAATAAGGGCGGGCGCGTCGGGAAAGCGGGATGGTGCGGGCGGCGGGAAGTGTAAAAGCTCCCAATAGGCCAACCGTGTTTTGCAAACCGACCGCCAAACTTAATGACGTTTGCCGGGCACCGTGCGCGATTCCGCCGCGTTTGCGGCAAGAAATGCTTCGAGTCCGAATAGCCACGCGAAACAAAACGTCATCCGGGTGAGCATTCCCCGCTGTGATTCGGGGTCGCCATCGCCCGATTGAAGTGGTGTAACTGAAAATGTCTCGCCGGACGAGGCGTAGTCAACGACGGTGTGGTCAGGGCGCATGGCGTTTCTCGTTATGTCCATCAGGTAGCCTGCACTCAGCAAACAGCATGCCTTGCAGGAACCCCTCGCCCGTGCTGCCGTCCGCGCCGCATCCACGTCAGGCGGCCACGCACCGAAACCTCATCGGAAAGCGGCGCATAGAGCCTAACGGCGCGCGCCGAGCGCCCGCTCGATTTTCTGGTCGGTCTTGTACTGGCTGAGCGCATAGACCGACCAGATTGCCGCCGGAATCCAGCCGATCAGCGTGATCTGCAAGATCAGACAAATGATCCCCGCGAACGGACGCCCAATCGTGAAGAACTGGAACCACGGCAGAATGATGGCAAGCAACAGGCGCATGCAGATTTCCTCGTGAGATCCGGGTGGCCGGATAGGTGCGGCTGACCGGATCAGTTGATTGGAGCGAAGCGCGGCACCTGACCGCCTTCGTGGTCGACCAGCTCGAAAAAAACCGTCGCCGGACGCGTCCAGATCCTACCATCCACGCCTCGATAGACAATCATCGTCACGCTCGGGTCCGGCTCGAGGATCGCCTCGCAAATCACTTCGTAGATGCCGCCTTTGTAGTGCTGATAGCGCACGGTGAGGGTCCCTCCAGTATGGGTTGTCGAGAGTCGGCTGATAAAAAGCCGCCCGCGAAAACGCGCATCCTACGTGAGCATCGTGGCGCACGCGAGCGCCAGGTGCACACGCGCGTGCGGACTGGCCGGCGCGCACTCATTTTTGTTCGCCTCGTCGCCAGAATTTTTTCGTGCGATAAAAGCCAGACCTATTTCATGGAGCAACCGATGGCCACCCTGGAAGCGTTTCGCGCCGTGCTGGACGATGAAGCCACGCCTGAAATCATCCGCAATCACATCATCGATTCTTTGCAGTACACGCTGCGCAATCACGGCCAGATTTTTACCGCGAAGGAAGTGGAATGGCTCGCAGTCTGGGACGACGCACGCATTCCGCTCGCGGCCTCGCGCGAACTGCAGAAACGCGTTGCGGAAATAACCCGCTAACGTCCGTCAACCGCGGCCAACTTCTGCCAGCGTCGCCGACTTCTCGCTGGCGCCCGTCACACAAGGCGCTCATCCGTGCCGCGCATGGCTGACGAGGCCTTTTTGAGCGCCGTTTTCCGGTCCGCCGCAGCTCGACGGGCAGTTTTTGCTATCCAAGCTGGCCCATTTAGTGCATCATATTGAAATAGTTGTATTCCGCCGCATCTGCAGTCTCAGCAGCGTTATTTAGCGTCTCCGCACCACCCCCGACTGTTCGACCGCCGCCTGTCGGCGATCCCGTCATTCCGGCAATGCGAAGCCCGCATTCGCCGTCGCGAGTTGTGCAGTTTTTCATGCGTCCGATGTCCGTGCGACATTAGCGCGTTTCTTCTCCATCACATCCGCGATCTTGCGCGGCTGCGCTGAAGCCCCTGCCATCGGGCCTGTGCCACTCTCTTTGCATGGCGGCGCGCCCCAAGGTGCTGCGCTGCCGGGCCTGTTGTGCCGCGCGTAACACGCGTGACACGCCGGCCACGTATTACAGGACAAGGACTTAATGAATTCAGTTGTCAAGACCTACAAGGGCTACGAAATCCATCCGCTCGTGTACCCGCGCCGTCCCGCTGACGGCACGACCAGCCGCAACCCGGACGCCGGCTACGAAGCCTCGGTGCGCATCTGCCGCGTTGGCGCCAATCCGGCAGCCGACGGCCGAGTGTTCCGCCTGCCTTATCTGTGGCCGTTCGAAGGCACCGGCAAGGCGCGCATTGCGTGCATGGCGCACGCCGAACAACTGATCGACGGGCGCGTAGACGGCCAGTCGGTCGCCGATCTTTGATCGGCCTGTACACCTTGGCAACGCGTGCTCTGCGCGCCGCGTCATTTTTCCCGCGGGTCAGCCGTCTGGCGGCCCGCGCTACCGCATCACAAGCTTTGCCGTTAAGCAAAGCGCCCTTACCCCATCGACCAGGAGTTATGCATGGCGAAAGAAGAACTGCTTGAACTTGACGGTATTGTCGACGAAGTACTTCCGGATAGCCGTTACCGCGTGACGCTCGACAACGGCGTCGTGGTTGGCGCTTATGCGTCCGGACGCATGCGCAAGAATCACATTCGTATTCTCGCGGGCGATCGCGTGACGCTCGAACTGTCGGTCTACGATCTGACCAAAGGACGGATCAACTTCCGTCACAAGGACGAACGCGCCTCCGGTGGCGGCGGCGCCCGCAATACGCAGTTCCGTCGTCGCTAAAACCGGCGACCCGTTTGCCGTCGCGTTGATGGCCGCTACCCGCTAGCGAAGTTTTTCGCGCGTCTTCTCCGGCTGGAATCATGCCAGAGCGGCGCGCAGCGGGGTCACATCGACATCGGGCTGCTGGCGCGCGCGAATCGTGGCCTTCAGCATCGGCTGATTGCAGCTTCAGCACCTATCTTCGTCAATACGCGCACACCGCGTGGTCTGCGTGTCCATACCGCCGAAAACGCCGGCGCCGTAATGCTCGCGCTCTCCACCTCCCGTTCGCCCACCGACATGCAATAGCCGCCGTGGCGTACCTGGCGTGTGGCGAAACCGGGGGGCAAGGTGGGGCGCATATTCCCCCTGATCCCGCCACCGTGGCGAACTTCGTGGAAGCGTGGCATCGCACCTACCGTTATGCCCGGGCTGGAGAAACCGCGGTTATCGCCTTGATGGCGGCCCACCATAGACTGGCGTGGATTCACCCGTTTCTGGACGGCAACGGCCGTACGGCCCGGTTGCATACGCATATCGGACTCTCGGCGCCAAGGTTGACACAAGGCCTTTGGTCGCCCATGCGCGGTTTTGCGCGCGAGCATACGGCTTACTATGGACATCTAGCTACGGCCGACGCCCGCCGGAAAGGCGACTACGACGGCAAAGGTGTGTTGAGCGAAAGAGGTTTGGTGGAATTTATCGCCTTTGCCATGAATATCTGCCTCGACCAGATCAGGTTTATGGACGGCATACTGCAGATGCAGGCGTTCGAAGCCAGGCTGGCACAGATGCTCGCCGCCGAAGCCACTAAAGCAGACTACCGGTATCTGAAAACCGAAGCAGCACAACCCCTTGCCTACCTCGGCACCGTGAAGTCAATGGACCGGGCAAGATTCAAAGGCATGATGGGATTGCCCACGCGAGCGGCAGATCGTGTTCTCGTAGACCTGTTCAAATTAGGCATTGTCCGTTCAAGGACACCCAAAGGCCCCGTCGAACTCGCCTTGCCGATTGCGTCGTTCCGCTACCTTTTTTCACGACTTTGGCCGGAAGCAGAATCCAATACCGCTTGACAGCCCGCATGCCATGACGCGCCTCGGACCCATGGCCCAAACACGCACGCCTCGACCGCGCGCCAGTTCAGTGCGCGCTCCCCGCCTCGCCCCACTGCTGTGCATGCCGCGCTACGGCGCCATCGATCGGAAGGCCTGTCGAACCAGCGCGGCGTGCTGCATCCATATGGCATACAGCTTGCTTTAACCCAATCGTTCTCCGCAAAGGCGCGACAGAACATAAGCGGGAGCGCTTTGGCGCAAGCCCACGCGCCCCGCTCCGCCACACACAACGAAGCTCCTCAGGGAGCTTTCTTCTCCGGAGGAAAGCGCCGCGCTTCGCAATTAAAGTCGGGCAATGACGTTCGACGTTTTTCGCATCCGGCCCCCGCCAACGGATGCGATGACACTCGAACTGAATCCTTGATGCTGCTGACCCGATCCGAACCATGCTGCGCGTATTGCTCGTAACCGACACCGACAAGCCGATTGGCGATCTGCGCGACGCCCTCGCGCGGCTCGGCTACGACATGCTGGCCGGCACGACGACATCGCAGGCGCTGCACCGGCGTGTCGAAAGCGAGCGGCCAGACGTGGTGATCATCGACACGGAATCGCCCTCACGCGACACGCTCGAACAACTCGCGGTCATGAAAGCGACCGCGCCGCGCCCAGTCCTGATGTTCAGCACCGATGCCAACCAGCAACTGATTCGCGATGCGGTGAGCGCCGGGGTCACGGCCTACCTCGTCGAAGGTCTGGCCACGGAAAAGCTCGCGCCGATTCTCGAAGTCGCACTTGCCCGTTTTGCGCAGGAAACCCAGTTGCGCCAGCGGCTCGCCGAGGTCGAGAACGAACTGGCCGAGCGCAAGCTGATCGACCGCGCCAAACGTCTGCTGATGGATCAGCAGAAATTGACCGAACACGCCGCTTATGCAAGCCTGCGCAAGCGTGCAATGAACCAGGGCGTCAAGCTCGCCGAGGTCGCGCGCCAGATCGTCGCGGCCGCGGACTTGCCCAAATGAAGCGTCGCTCATGAACCATCCTGCTCCCGATACCCAAGCCTGCGCGGCCGCGCCGCTCGAAAAGACCCATCTACGGCTCGGTTTTGTTTCGCTGGCCGACGCGGCGCCGCTCGTCGCGGCGAAGCTGCTGGAATTCGGGCATGCGCACGGCCTGACCCTCGAACTCTCGCGCCAGCCTTCGTGGGCCGCCCTGCGTGACAAACTGCTGGCCGGCGAACTGGATGCCGCTCATGCGCTATATGGCCTCCCCTATGGCGTGCAACTCGGTCTCGGGGGTCCGCAAACGGACATGGCCATTCTGATGGTGCTCAACCGTAACGGTCAGGCCATCACGTTATCGAACCGCCTAGCCGACGCCCTGGCCGAACAGCGCACGCTGCCGCAGGCCCTCGCGACGCTCGGACGCAAGCCGGTCTTCGCGCAGACCTTCCCGACCGGCACGCATGCCATGTGGCTCTACTACTGGCTGGCCGCGCAAGGCGTGCATCCCTTGCGCGATATCGAAAGCGTGGTGATTCCGCCGCCGCAGATGGTGCCCGCGCTCGCGGAGGACCGGCTTGACGGATTCTGCGTGGGCGAGCCGTGGAATGCTGCCGCGGAAGCGCACGGCGTCGGTCGCACGATCGCCTATAGCAGCGAAATCTGGCCCGACCATCCGGAGAAGGTGCTGGCCTGCCGGCGCGATTTCGTGAACCGGCACCCCAATACGGCGCGCGCATTGGTGCAAACCATGCTCGAAGCCTGCCGCTGGCTGGATGGTCCAGGGCATCGCAACGAGATTGCCCGCTGGCTGGTGCGACCGGAATTTATCGGCATCGACGAAGCGTTAATTGCAAAGCGCCTCGCGCGCGAACGGGTATCGCCGGAGTCCAACCGGCTGCCTGTGAAGTTCTTCGAAGACGGCACGGTCAACTATCCCCGTATGACTGACGGCATATGGTTTCTGACGCAATACGAGCGCTGGGGGCTGATTGGCCGCCGCGATGACTATCGTGAGATTGCGGCAGCGATCAACCAGACGCAGTTGTATCGCGAAGCCGCGCAAGGTATCGGGATTGCGATTCCGGCTGAAGCCGCCGCGCAGGTTTTGATGGATGGCCGCGTTTGGGACGGCAGCGATCCGCAAGGGTACGCGCAAGGATTCGCGATCCACGCATGATACGGAGACCGTAATAAAAACGCGGGGCGCACCCCGAGCCCGCTGGCCCAGTGCACGCCCCGCCACCCGGTGATTTCTCTACGCGTCGCTACCGGTTAGTGTGCCGCGATATACGACTTTACGGCCGGCAAGCCTGGCTTTCCATCGATTGTCGTGACGCCGGCCAGCCACTGATCCAGCACTTGCGGATTCTGCTTGAGCCAGCCTAGTGCGGCCTGATTCGCATCCGTCTTGTCCATGATCGGCACCATGACATGGTTTTCGATGGCCGTGGTGAACTGCAGATTCGACACCAGTTTCGCCGCATTCGGGCAGCGCGCAGCGTAGTCGGGCGGCGTTGCCGTGAACACCTTCGCTTCGCCGTAGTTCGGACCGAATACCGCGTCGCCGCCGGCCAGATAGTCGATCTTCATCTGCACATTCATCGGATGCGGTTCCCAGCCGAGGAACACGATCCACTGCTTCTCGCGGATCGCCCGGTTCACTTCGACCAGCATGCCCGCTTCGCTCGATTCGACCAGCCTGAATTTTCCGAGTCCGAACTGATTGGCGTCGATCATCTTCTTGATCAGCGCATTGCCGTCGTTACCGGGTTCGATACCGTAGAGCTTGCCGTTGAGTTTGTCGGCGTACTTCTGGATATCGGCGAAGTTCTTCAGGCCGCCGTTGTACACATAGTCCGGTACCGCCAGGGTATATTTCGCGCCGCTCAGGTTCGGCGTCGCCAACACCTTGATCGTGCCTGCCTTGACGAACGGCGTGATGATCGGGTCCATGGTGGGCGCCCAATAGCCGAGAAACACGTCGATCTGCTTGCTCTTGATACCGGCAAAAGTAATTGGCACCGAGGCGATGGTCTTGGTCGGACGATAGCCCAGCCCCTGGAATAGCGTTGAGGCGAGACCGGTGGTCGCCGCGATATCGGTCCAACCCACGTCGGCGAAACGCACATCACGGCATACGGCCGGATCGGCCGCGTCGGCGGCGGCGCTCGCCAGCCCCAGTAAGCACGCTGCGGCCATCAGCTTTCTCTGCATGTTCTGTCTCTCCATCGTTATTGTTTAGTTCAACTGGCTTGCCGACGCTCGACGCTAGGTGCATGGCCAAACTGCGCCCGGTACGCCTTGCTGAAATGACAGGCGGAGTGAAAACCGCACACGGTCGTCACGCGCGCGATCGATGCATCGGTCGTCCGTAGCAGATCGCGTGCGCGGCGCAGTCGCAGCGTCAGGTAGTAATGCGTCGGCGATACGCTCAGGTAGACCTTGAACATACGCTGCAAATGGCGCTGTGAAAGCTGCACCAGGCGCGCCAGTTCTTCGAGCGATAACGGCTCCTCGATATTGGCTTCCATCAGGCGCACCACTTCGATCAGCTCGGCGCGCGAGAATCCCACCCGCGCGTCGACTGGAATCGGCTGCGGATCGCCGGCGCCACGAATCCGTTCGAGAATGAATTGTTCGGATACCTGAGCAGCCAGTTGTTGACCCAGCCGGTTTTCCACCAGATTCAGCATCAGATCGAGCGGTGCGGTGCCGCCGGTGCAAGTCAGGCGGTCGCGATCGATGACGAACAGTTCGTCGGCGAAATGCACGCGCGGGAATTCCTTGTGTAGCACCGACAGATCCTCCCAATGCACGGTGCAGCGATAATCGTCGAGCAGCCCCGCCGCCATGAGCGCATAGGCCCCCGTGCAGATGCCGCCGAGCGGAACGCCTCGCGCCGCGACATCGCCGAGCAAGGCTTTGACATCCGCATCCACGGCGCTGCGAATCTGTGTGCCGCCGCAGACGATCAGCACGTCGGGCAGGCCAGCCTCGTCCAGCGAGCGGGTCGGTTTGACCGTCATACCATTGCTGGCACGCGCGGGAACACCGTCTGGCGTGAGCACCGACCAGCGGTAATGCTGCGCGCGGCCGACGTAGTTGGCCATGCGCAAGACTTCGATGGCACTGGTAAAAGCGATCATCGAAAAACTGGGCAGCGTCAGGAAACCGAAATGCGCAAGACTCGACAACGGCACGTCGAGGCGCGCCGATTCAGTCATAGCAGACGTCACGTCACGCTCCATGATGCACACGGTGAGTGTTTCCATCGCGAAGTCCCGAAGGGCTTCGCGATACCTGAGTCGCGTTTGCGTGTTACCCAGCCGGGCCTGCTACTGCCCGGCTCAAGCGGGCCTGAATCAGCTTTGCACGGCGGGCTGGTCGCGCCGCACACGCATCACGCTGCGCAAGCCCGCGAAGCGCGGCACATTGGCTGCGCCCGGCGAACGGCCGAAGCTTTCGGTAATGCGGTCCAGAATGATCGCCAGCAGCACGACCGAAAGGCCGCTTTCGAAGCCAAGGCCGATATCGAGCCGCTGGATGCTCGCCAGCACGTCGTTACCGAGGCCACCTGCGCCGACCATCGAGGCGATAATCACCATCGACAAGGCCATCATGATGGTCTGATTGACGCCCTGCATGATCGACGGCAGCGCGTTCGGAAATTGCACCTTGTAGAGCAGTTGCCACGGCGTGCAGCCGAAGGCCTGACCTGCTTCGACGATCTCACGATTCACGTGACGGATGCCAAGACTCGTCAGCCGCACGGCCGGGGGCATGGCAAAGATCACCGTGGAGAGAATGCCAGGCACGCGCCCGAGGCCGAACAACATGGCGGCTGGAATCAGGTAGACGAAGGCCGGCATGGTCTGCATCAGGTCGAGAATCGGTCGCACCACCATCGCCACATGCTTGTTTTTGGCGGTCCAGATGCCGAGCGGAATACCAAACAGCAAGCTGATCAAGGTCGACGACAGCGTCAGTCCGAGAGTGATGACTGTCTCGTCCCAGAAGCCCGTGGCATAGATCAGCAATAGCGCGAGCGTCGTGAAGAACGCGAAGCGCCAACCTACCCGCCACAAGCCGATGCCGATAAAGAACGCCATCAGCGCCCACATCGGAATGGCCTGCATGCTATGTTCGATCAGCGCGGCGAAACTCTCGATGGCCTTGCCGATCGCATCGAACGTATTCGCGTCGTGGTCGAGCAGGTAGTGAACGGAATCATCGACCCAGCGGCCGAGCGGAATGATCTCAGACATGAGAACCTCGATTGCGCGTAAGAACCTTCAGGACAGCTGCCTGATTGACAGAGCCGCAATAGCGGTTGTCGTCGTCGACGACCGGCAGTGCAGTGGCGTTGGCACAGACGCGCGAGACCACATGCTCCAGCGACGCCCCGCGTGAGATGCATTCGACCTTGAGCAGGTCCGGTGCGGCATTGCCGATCGCGTCGCGGGTGACAAAACCGCGAATACGACGTTCCGCATCGAGGACGAAAGCGTATTCCGCGCTACCGTTCAACGAAGCCGCAACGCTCGACACATCCAGATTACGCACCAGCGGCACGTCGTTGGTCTGCATCAGATCGCCGGCCGTCAGATAGCGGCTCGTGTCGACGCCTTCGAAAAACGCCCGTACGTAGTCGTCTGCAGGATTGCTGATGATTTCTTGCGGCGTGCCGATCTGCACCACACGGCCGCCTTCCATGATTGCAATCCGGTTGCCGATGCGGAGCGCCTCTTCGAGATCGTGCGAGACGAACATGATCGTGCGGCGCTGGTTCCTTTGCAGTTCCAGCAGCACGTTCTGCATTTCCTTGCGCTTGAGCGGGTCGAGCGCGGAAAACGCCTCATCCATGATCATCAACGACGGATTCACGGCCAGCGCACGCGCCAGACCGACCCGTTGCTGCATGCCGCCGGACAATTCAGCAGGCAGTTTTTGCGCGAAGGTGGCGAGGCCAACCTGTTCGAGCACGCCAAGCGCGCGCTTTTCGCGTTCCTTGCGGCCTACGCCGGCAACTTCGAGGCCGAACGCGGCATTCGAGAGCACCGTGCGTTGCGGCATCAGCGCAAACGACTGGAACACCATACTCATGTCCGTGCGGCGCAGCGAGGTCAGCTCGGAGCGGCGCACGGCGGCGATATCGCGGCCGTCCACCAGTACCTTGCCCGCTGTCGGTTCGACCAGCCGGTTGATCAGGCGGATCAGGGTCGACTTGCCGGAACCGGACAGGCCCATCAACACGAAGATCTCGCCTTCCTGAACGTCGAAGGAGACGTTGTGAACGCCGACCACGTGACCCGTTTTCGCATGCACTTCATCCTTCGTGGAGCCGCTGGCGAGCATATCGAGCGCCAGCCTGGGATTCGCTCCGAACACCTTACATAAACCTTCGACCACGACCTTTGGGGAATTCATTGAATCCATCTCCTCGTGGTGCAGGCGCCGGCCCGCACTGTGTGCCTCCATAGTTGCCAGAAAAAACCCCGACAGGCCGACTAATTGCGACAGACGCTTGCGCAAATACGACACGGGCGAAAAAGCACGAGCGTTAGCGGCAAGGTGAAAAGCTTGCTGGGTGGGCGTTTGGGGAGATGTTGCGGCGCGTCGTGGCTAATTTGCCGATGTCGCGTTTTGGAAGGTGGGGGGTGCGAATGAGGTTGTTGGGAGGAAGGGTTTGCACCGCATTGGCGAGCACGCGACTACCCATGCGGTGCAGAAAGTCATGCAAGGTACCAAGACAGAATCGCCAAACCTGCCTTGGCGAACCCGACAACCCTCCTCATTTAACCATTTCCACCATGAAACAGCGTCAGTTTGTTCGAAACCGACGTCACGCCCTGTACCGTGTGGGCGACCTGCTCGGCCTGGGCGATCTGGTCTCCGGTATCGACGCTGCCTGACAACGTTACCGCGCCGCTGCGGGCCTTCACAAACACGTTCGAGACATTGAAGCCCTGCGCTTTGGACAACGCGCGGCGCACTGCCCGCGCTAGCGCCTTGTCTGCCTTCGTGGCGGCCTTTTTACCACTCGCCATGGAGCCGTTGTCCATCCCGGCCATCGCATCGCTCGCCTGTGCGTAAGCGGCCACCGGCATGGCGATCGCTACTGTCAGACATAACGCGCTCAAGATTCCGACTGTCTTCATGTTCTTCTCCTGTCGATACAAGCTGGTTGCTGTCATTGCTTGTTCGTGCGCGTGACCCTTACAAAGACAGGCACGGACCTTACACAATCTAATGCATTGGCCCGCAAAGCGCAAAGCGTTCAACCGCCTGCCGCATGACCGTCTGACGCGAGCGCGGCTCCCGTCGTCTGACTCCAGCCCCCCCCAAGCGACCGGTAAAGCGCCACCGCGGCCAGCGCGTGCTCGCGCTTTGCCTGATTCAACGAATCGGAGTCCTGTAGATAAGTCTGCTGGGCCGACAAAACATCGAGGAAGTCTGTCGCACCGCCCTTATACAGCTGGTTTGCGAGTTTGAGCGACTGATCCGACGCCCCCAACGCATCGGTCAATTTTTGCGTCGACGCGGTCGTGCTCACCAGATCGCTGCGCGTGTCTTCCACTTCCCTGAGCGCCTGGAGCATCGTCTGCTGCAGATTCAGTTGCGATTCGCGCATTTTGCTTTCGCTCTGCTGGATATTTGCCGTGATCCGCCCCGCATTGAAAATCGGGCTGGTGGCATTCAATGCCGCGCTGAAGAGGTTATCGGTCAACGCCGGCATGCCGATGTAAGAAGCCGCCAGCAAACCGTCGCTCAGATTCAGGTTGAACTTCGGATAACGCTCCGCCTTCGATACGCCCACTTCCGCCGCGCGTTGCTCGACCGTCGCATAGGCGACCAGCACATCGGGACGACGCAGCAGCGCCTCGGATGGCAATGTCGTCGGCGCCGCGCCTTCCGGGTTGGGAATCGTACCGGGCGTAGCCAGCACCAGCTTGTCTACCGATTCCGGCGTCCGGCCCGAATACACCGCAATCAGGCTGAGTTCGTGTTCGACCGTCGATTGCGCACGCGGAATACGCGCCTGCAATTCATCGAGCTGGTTTCGCGCGCGGGCCACATCCAGTTGCGTCGACAAGCCATATTTCAGACGCTCCTGCGTCAGTTGCAAGGCCCGCTGCCGGATTACCTGGTTATCCTGCAAGATTTTCAATTCCTGCTGGGCCCAGCGCAAGTCGACATAGGCCGAAGCCGTATTGGCCGCGAGCGCAAGTCGCAACGCGTCCTCGGCATGCTGTTGCCCAACCAGCTGCGCCTGCGCAGCCAGCAGATCGAGCCGCTCGCCACCGAACACATCCGGCGACCAGTTCAGCGCGAGACCGACACCGCCCTGCCGCACATAGCCGAGCGGCGGCGGCGTGTTGATGCGGCTGTCCGCCGCGGTGGCCGTCGCATCGAGTTCCGGCAGCAGCACCGCGTGCTTTTGCGTGGTGATGGCTTGCGCCTGCTTGACGCGCTCCGCGGCAGCCTGCAGATCGAGGTTACCGTTAAGCACCGAATCCACGAGTTCGTCGAGCACCGGGTCGCCGAACTGCGACCACCAGGTCTTCGCGTCCACGGCATCCTGTGGCGCTTCGACACTCCAACTGGCTGGTGCAACCGTTTTGACCGTGGCCGGCAAATCCGCATGCGTAGCCGGTTGGACCGCACATGCGGCCACCGAAAGACAAGCCAGAACTTCTACAATGAGCTTTTTCATGATTGGCCTCAATGTGCGTCCGGCGGCGGCGCACCGTTAGAGAACGGTTTGGAAAACACCACACTGGCGATCGCGACAACGAAGCACAGCGACAGCACGTAGAAGGTGTCCGAGTACGTCAGCACCAAGGCTTCGCGCAACACCAGCGCATGCAGGCTGGCTAGCCCGGACTGTGTCGAGTCGAGTACGTCGCCCGCCACGGATGACCAATGTGCGGTCTGCTCCGCGAGCAGCGACTCCACATCCGGACGGCCACCAGTCACGCTTTCGTTGAGCCGCAGATAGTGAAAATTGAGCCGGTCGTTGAGCATGGTGGCGCTGACCGCGATGCCGATCGCACCGCCCAGATTACGCATCAGATTGAACAGTCCACTGGCCAATTTCAGCCGCGACTGCGGCAGCGATCCGAGCGCCATCGTGACAATCGGCGGGATCGAGAACTGCTGGCCGATACCGCGCAACGCTTGCGGCAACAGCAGTTGCTGCCAGCCCCAATCGTGCGTCAGCGGGACATACAGATAACAACCGAGCCCGAAGCAGAGCAAGCCAAACAGCAACAACAGACGCATATCGACAAACCGTGCCACCACCGCATAGACGGCCAGCGCGAGCAACTGGAACACGCCCACCGAGAGCAACGCGATGCCGATCTGCAGCGAACTGAAACCGCGCACCTGGGCGAGAAACTCAGGCGTCAGAAACACCGCCACAAAAATGCCGATCCCCGTGATGAACGACAGCAAGCTGCCGATGCCAAAATTTCTCACCACCAGCGCACGCAGATCCACGATGGGTTCATCCGCAGTCAGTGCGTGGACGATGAAGAGAAAGCCGCAAATGGCTGAGATCCACGTGCAGGCGATGATGATGTGATCGCCAAACCAGTTCTTGCGCGGCCCTTCTTCCAGCACATATTCGAGGCAGCCGAGAAAGCCGCTCATCAGCAGGATTCCCAGGTAATCGCCTTTCTTCAGCAGCGACAGATCGGGCTTGTCGATATTCACGTACTTCGGCACCAACACGGCCACTGCCACACCGGGCACGACGTTCAGATAGAACAGCCAGTGCCACGACCACTGGTCGGTGATCCAGCCGCCGATCACCGGGCCGATGGCCGGCGCAAGCGAAGCCAGCGCGCCGATCGTGGTGGACGCAACGAGCCGCTGCTTGCCGGGGAACAGTACAAAGGCCGTCGTGAACACGGTCGGAATCATCGCCGCGCCCATGGCGCCTTGCAGGCCGCGAAACAGGATCATCGAATTGATGTCCCACGCAATGCCGCACAGCATGCTGGTCACGGTAAAACCCACCGCGGAGGCAACGAATAGCCAGCGCGTCGAGAACACTTTGGAGAGCCAGCCCGACATCGGAATCACGAGGATTTCCGCAATCAGATAGGCCGTCTGCACCCATGACAACTCGTCCTGACTCGCGGAAAGTCCACCGCCGATATCCCTCAGCGAGGAAGCGACGATCTGGATATCCAGGGTTGCCATGAAAAATCCCAGACACATGAGTGCGAATGCCAACACACGTTGCCGCATGGGCTGGGACGCCGGATCGAGCGGATGAGCGCTTGTCATGATGTTGTCCCGGTTCGCTTAGTGACCGCTCGACGCTTGCGAGCCGTCGGCAAGATGCACTTCAACGGTCGCCGACAGCCCCGGCCGCAACACGTTCTCCATGTCGTGCGGCACGTTCAGGCGGATTCGCACCGGCACGCGCTGCACGATCTTGGTGAAGTTTCCGGTTGCGTTTTCCGGCGGCAGCACGCTGAAGGTGGCGCCGGTTGCGGGCGCGAGGCTTTCGACATAGCCATGTAGCGTGCGGCTCGAGGCATCGAGCGCAACGTCGGCCTGGTCGCCGATCTGCATCTTCTTCAGCTGGTCTTCCTTGAAGTTCGCGTCCACCCAGAGGTCCGTGGACGGCACCACGGTCAGGAGCGGCGCGCCGATATTGGCGAGCATGCCGACCCGCGCCGTGCGATTGCCGATGTAACCGTCGACGGGCGAACGAATCGTTGTGTATTCAACGTTCAGTTGTGCCACACGCTGCGCTGCCAGCGCCGTGTTGACACGTGCCTGCGCGTCGGCAATCTGCGCACCGAGTACATCCAGTTCGCGTTGTGCCGCGAGCACCGTTGCGCCGCTGCTCTGCACCGCGGCCTGCGCCTTGGAAAAATCCGCGTCGGCACGTTCGACGATCTGATTGGAGACGGCGTCGTCCTTGACCAGTTCGCGGTAGCGCGTCTGGTCTTCGGCGCTGCGCGTCAATTCGGCTGACGAGGCCCGCACTTCCGCCTGATGCTGGTTGATCACGGCAGCCTGCAGCGTCTGTTTCGCCTGCAACTCCTGCACCGCCGCGCGGGCGCTATCCACCTCGGCGGTGGCCTGCGCAAGCTTCGCGTCATAGTCGCGGGCATCGAGCCGGATCAGCACCTGGTTCGCGGCGACATGCTGGTTGTCCTGCACGAGGATATCCGTGACGAAGCCGTAGACCTTCGGCGCCATCACCGTCACGTTGCCGCCGACGTAGGCGTCGTCGGTTGACTGCTCGAAACGCAGAACAAAGAACCAGTAACCCGTGGCGGCCGCCAGCACCAACGCTACCGCGCCGTAGGCGAGGCGCATCCATGGAATGCGGCCGCCTTTGGCAGCGTCGGCGATCGGTTTGGGGACAGCGGAAGCAGGAGTGGCAGGACTCGACATGATTTCACCTGTGTGTATGCACTAAATGGGTTGAAAAACTGCAGTTTGGGAGTGGGCCATCGGCCCAATCTTTATTTAGGCTTTCGAAACATCGCGTGTCAGACGGAACAATTCGTGCCGCAGCGTAGCCGCCTGCGGTGGTCCGAAATTGCGCTCGAACTCGTTTTGCGCCGCGAGCCAGTACGTCATGGCCTGATCGAGCCGCGCGTGACCGTTCTGGGTGAGGGCCAGTTGCAGACGCCGCGCGCCCTGCCCATCCGGTTTATCCGCGACCAGGCCATTTCGCAGCAAAGGCCTGAGTGCGCGCACCAGCGTGGTTCGATCCATCACCATCACCTGCGCCAATTCGAGCATGGTCAGATTCACGCCGCGCCGCAGCGCGACGAGAAGGCTGAACTGCGTCGGCGTCACGCCTGCTTCGGACAAATGCCGCTCGTAAAGCTGGGAAATATGCCGGGCGGCCTGACGAATCGCGAAGCAATCGTCGTTTTCGGGTGAGTGAGTGTGCATGTGCACAGAGTAGTGATGCTGCGCTCGCGGATCAATCTCGTGGGTACATCTGATTGTTGCGATGGCGACAAGAGTGCGCGCTGCGATACGGGCAAACGGACGGCTCACGGCAGCGTCGAGGGCGGGTTCAATGAACAGTTCAATGAGCAGTTCAACGGACGGTTCAATGCCCCAGCCAGCCGCCAAATTGTCTGATCTTCAGATCCGGCGACAACGCTTAAACAGCCGACACATCCGCGAAGAACTCCGCCGCATGCTCGACAAAGGCTTTCACCTTGGCCGGTAGCAGCGTGCGCGTGTTGTAGGCAAGCCGTAGATCGACCGCCGGGTCGATCACCTCGAAGTCATCGAGCAGGGTCACCAGCCGGCCGCTGGCCAGTTCGGCCTGCGCAAGTGCAAGGGGAAGCGCGCCGATACCCAACCCCTCCAGCACCATCTCCCGATTGAACACGGCGTTGTTCGAGGCGATGTCGTACTTGAACGGGATCACCAGATCTTCCGCGCCAAGCCGGAAGGTCAATTGAGGCTTGCGAAACTCCGGCGAGAGCGCCACGAACATATGTCCGCTCAACTCCGACGGATGGGCCGGCCGCGTATGCCGTTTCAGATACTCCGGCGTCGCCACGATGACAAAGGTCATGCGTTCGAGCAGGCGCGTCACGACCGTGTCGGTGCTCAACATGAAAGGCAGCACGATGCCGAGGTCATAACCGTCCGCCACCAGATCGACCGGCCGCTCCGTCAGCGTCACGTCGAGACTCACTTTGGGATGCTTGCGCTTGAAGGTCGAAATCAATGGCACGAGCCGGTTGACTGTGGCGGTCGTGTGCGCGACGAGGCGCAACACGCCGCTTGGTTCGCGGGTCTGCGCCGACGCATCGGCTTCGAGCGCTTCCAGATCGTCGAGAATCCGCGCGCAACCCTCGTAGAAATGTTCCGCCGCCTCGGTGAGCGAGACCTGCCGCGTGGTTCGATTGAACAGGCGGCTGCCGAGCCGCCGCTCGAGTCCGGAGATGGAGCGCGACACGATGGGTGTGGTCAGGCCGAGCATATCTGCGGCGCGCGTAAAGCTCCTCGCTTCGACCACCGCGCGGAAAACCCGCAGACTCTCCAGATAATCCATAGACGACCTCGTGGTGGGCTCTTGGTGCTCGTGGTGCTCGTGGTGGGCTCGTCAGCCGGTGGCTTGCCTGGCGCGGTCCTACGCCCTCTTTATCGGATACGGAACCGGGCGTCCGCAGATTACCGCATAGTTGGGCCCGGCTGGGCAAGCTGTGGGAATCCTTTGGTTTCGCTGGACACGGTCGTCGGCAAGTCCCTCTGCGAACACGATGGACACACCGCCGAACCAATTCGCACGACACGTTATGCCACGCCAAACGTCATCCTTCGAACACACGGATTCAAGCTTGCTTCAGGCGCGCCCGCAAGAACGCGACAAGGTCAGCCAAAGCCTCGGCATGCGAGGCCAAAGCGTCCCGCGAGGTACCCTCGTAATGGCGCACTTCAGTGACGACACCCGCACGGGTCAGCGCGTCCGCATAGGTTTCGGCTTCCTCGCGCAACGCGTCGTGTGCGCTGGCGATCAGCGCGGGCGGCAAGCCGGCGAGCCGCCGCGAATCGACCGGCGCCGCATAAGGATGGAGCCGTTGCGCAGCATTCGGCAGATAGTTCCGATAGCATCGGGCGCGCTCAAAAAGATCGGGGGGCGTGGCGGGTTTTCGATGATCGGCGCCGCGCGTCATGCTCGGATCGAGCAGCGGCGCCAGCAACCCTTGGGCTGAAATCGTAATCTCCGCCCGGTCGCGCGCGATGGCGGAGACGCAAGTAGCGAGATTGCCGCCCGCATCGTGACCGGCAATGCCGATCCGTTGCGGATCGGCGCGTTGCCCTCGCGCTTGCGACACCGCCCATTGCAACGCGCGATAGCCATCTTCAGGGGCGACGGGAAAGGGAAACTGCGGGGCGAGCGAGTAGCCAACCGACACGACCCATGCCGGCGTCGCGTGGGCAATGTGGCGCGCTGCGATATCCGCGCCTTCAAGCGTGCCGCCGCAGAATCCGCCCCCGTGGAAATACAGGACCACGGGCAGCGTCGCACCCTTCGATGCGGGCCGGTAGCTGCGCAGCGTGATGAGTTGCGCATGTCCTGTGATGTGGACATCTTCGATACACAGTCCAAGATCCAGCGTCGACACCATGTCTACTGTCGGGCGCCCTCGCGCCGTCTCCCTTGTTGTAATACGACATATTGTCGTGCTCAAAGGGCGGCGGATAAAGACTTGTATTCCCGAAACACAATCCGACCGTGCCGAACAATCCGCTGCGCAAGCGGCGTCCGGCTCCGGGGACTCATGCAGCCTGCCTGGACGGACCGCTTAGGAGCCTGGCCCAGGATTTCTAGCTGGGCGACGCGTTTAGACCGCCAGTTCCACGTTATCCACGGCGGCCACCGGCGCACTGCGCCGGATGGCGGGAGCCGCAGCCGGCGCGGTGGTCGGCAGGCAGCGCTGCTCGGCGTCTTCCTGACCGGAGAACAACGGGCAACGGCCGAACAGCTCGGCCACCCAGTCGACGAACACTCGCACGGTGGGTGACAGATGGCGGTTATGCGGATATACCGCCGAGATCGGCAGTGGCGAAGGTTTCCATTGCGACAGCACCTCGACCAGTTCGCCGGAACGCAAATGCGGCAAGGCCATGAAGCGCGGCGCCTGAAGCATACCCACGCCTTTCAGACCGCTTGCCACATAGGCTTCGGCGTCGTTCACGGCAATATTGCCGCGCATCTTGACTTCCACGGTCTGATCGTCGACCCCGAAGGTCAAATCCATGACGCGCCCTGTGCGGCCAAGGAAGTAATTGACGGCAACGTGGTTCTGCAGATCTTCGATGGTTTCCGGCTTGCCGTGTTGTTCCAGATAAAGCGGGCTCGCCACCGTCACACGCTGAAACACGCCAATCCGGCGTGCGACCAGACTCGAATCCTGCAAGGTGCCGATGCGGATGACGCAGTCCACACCCTCCTGAATCAGATCAACGGGTTTGTCGCCGAAGCCGACCATCAACTCGATGTCCGGATAACGCTCGTGGAACTCGTCGATCTTGGGCATGACCACCAGCTTGCCGAGCGCGCTCGGCATATCGACCCGCAATCTGCCGTGCGGCGCCCGCTGGGCGTGCGACAAGGAGCTTTCGGTTTCCTCGATGTCCGCCAGAATGCGCACGCAGCGCTCGTAGTACGCCGCGCCATCCGGCGTGAGGCTCAGACGCCGCGTGGTGCGCTGCAGCAGGCGCACCTTCAGATGCGCCTCGAGGTTCTGAATGATCGTGGTGACCGACGCACGCGGCAGGTCCAGCGTGTCTGCGGCGCGCGAAAAACTGTTCGTCTCCACCACCCGCGTGAACACTTTCATGGCTTGCAGCCGGTCCATATCCCGATCCCTTTGAGCTTTTAGATTCGCCCGGCGCGCGGGCAAGGTTGGCGTGATTGGCGGCGGGCAGATTCTGCACGGCAGGAAAATATCAATTTCCACAAACCAATACGACTGTCCGTATTAAAATGGAACGGCTTATTGATGTCAAGGATATCCCTGGTCTTTGCAGGGCGGCTTTTCCGCTCTCCTGGCTGCGAGGCCCCATATCCGTTGACGCCCCAATATGGACGACCGTACAATTTCCTCACTATGTCTAGACCCTCACACCGCGGGAAAATCCTCGCCGAAGGCCTGAAAGTCGTGCATGAACGCGGCTTTGCGGGCGCCAGCGTGCGCGATATCGTGCAGGCCGCGGGCGTACCGCAAGGATCGTTCACGAACCACTTCGCTTCAAAGGAAGCGTTCGGTCTCGAGATCCTCGAGCTTTACTTCGCCAATAGCCGTGAGGCCGTGCGCGACATGCTGCGCAATGACGCCCTCCCGCCGCTCAGGCGTCTGGGCGACTATATCGACTGGAGCATCGCCCGCGTCTCCCAGAACCAGACGCGCAACGGGTGCCTGCTGGGCAACTTCGCGCTCGAAGCAAGCGACCATAGCGACGCCATTCGCCAGCGCGTCGTCGCGATCTTCGCCGAACTGCAGCAGAGTTTCGAATACTGCCTCGCGTCGGCGATCAAGGCGGGCGAGTTGCCCGCGGATTTCGATTGCAACGATGTGGCCAGCTTCATCGTCGCCTCACTCCAGGGTTCGATTTTGCTCGCCAAGGCGCAACGCAGCCCGCAGCCCGTGGTGCGGTTCAAGCACCTTCTGTTTTCCAGAATCCTGCGCTAGGTAGGCCGCCCCCGGCGGGCGAGCATCGCGTCTGATGAGCGAAGCCCCCGCACGGCGAGGAGCCGCGTCGATTGCGGCTCCTCGAACACTCCCGTTACCTCAAGCGGCAGCGCCCACACCGTACCGAGCAGCCGGTGCATTGCGCGACAGATTCGGGCCCAGCGCCGCACGCGCCGATTCGAAGGCAGCCCAATCGGCCGAATCCGGCAACGACGGCACCGTGGCGAGTTCGCCCTGGTCCAGACCGGCGAGCGCCGCGTCGACCAGATCGTCCGCGCTCATCACGATGCTCTGCGGCAGGTTGTCGACCGGATGACCCGCGATGTCCCAGAATTCCGTGCGAATCGCGCCAGGCAACACCGCTTGCACGCGGACGCCCTTCGCAGCCAGTTCGTGGTGCAGCGACTGGCTGAACGCCAGCACGAAGGCCTTCGTGCCGCCGTACACGCCGTTCAGGATTTCCGGCGCCACGGCCACGATCGAGGCGATGTTGACGATCGTGCCCGCGCCCCGCTCCACGAATGCCGGCGCGATCGCATAGGTCAGCCGCGTGAGCGCGGTGACATTCAACTCGATCATCCCTTCCATGGTGTCCACGTCGGAAACCAGCAGCGGACCGGCGCCGCCGATGCCGGCATTGTTCACCAGCATCGTGATGCTCGAATCGGTGCGCAGGATCTCTTCGATGCGGCGCACGTCGGACTTGTTGCCGAGGTCTGCCGCGACCACTTCGATCGAGCGGCCGGTTGCGGTCGTCAGACGATCGGCCAACTGGTTAAGCCGCTCGCGGTTGCGCGCCACCAGAATCAGGTCATAGCCGCGGCGGGCAAGCCGATCTGCGTAAATCGCGCCGATGCCTGAAGAGGCGCCGGTAATGAGGGCCGTGCCCTTGTGCGTCGTATCGTTCATCACATTTCTCCTGGGGTTCATGACGACCGACTCATGTCGGCCTGCATGGAGAGGAGATTAGGCTCATAATCAGGCGTCTCCAATGTCATAGATGCCACCTTTTAAGCCATCCATTTGCGACGCCCGAGGACACCTCCATGTTACGTATCGGAATCGTGCTGTACCGCGGCTTCCAGGTCATCAACCTGGCTATTACGAGTGTTTGCGAATTCGCCAACCTCACGGCCGCCAAGCCCCTCTACGAAGTCGTGCTGCTTTCTGAACACGGTGGCCCGGTGCAAACGTCAGCCGGCTTCGCGGTCGAAACCCAGGCGTTCGACGACAGCCGTTTCGATACCGTGCTGGTCGTGGGCGACAACGAGGTGATCGCGCCCGGTGCGGGGCTGATCGCCTTTCTGCAACGCTCGGCGCAGACCTCGAGGCGGATCGGCTCCACCTGCACCGGCGCGTTCAATCTCGCGCAAGCGGGCCTGCTCGACGGGCGGCGCGCCACCACCCACTGGTATTTCGCCGCGAAACTGCGCCATGACTATCCGGCGGTGAAGCTGGAAGAAGACCGCATCTTTATCATCGACGGGCCGGTATGGACTTCCGCGGGCATGACGGCGTGTATCGACCTCGCACTGGCCCTGGTCGAAAAGGATGCGGGCGCTGAAATTGCGCGCCAGGTGGCGAGAAAACTGGTGGTCTATCACCGGCGGGCAGGCGGGCAATCGCAGTTTTCAGCGCTGCTTGAACTGGAGCCGCGCTCGGACCGCATCCAGACTGCCCTCGCCTACGCGAAGCAGAATCTTCACACTGAACTGTCCGTCGAACAGCTGGCCGAAGCCGCTCATTTAAGTCCGCGGCAATTCAGCCGTGCGTTCCGCGCCGAGACAGGTCAATCGCCCGCGAAGGCGATCGAGCATCTGCGCATCGAGGCCGCGCGCCTGATGCTGGAGTCGGGCCTGCATCCCATTGAAGTGGTCGCGCGCGATACGGGTTTCGGTGATCGCGAGCGGATGCGCCGGGCGTTCCTGCGCGCATTCGGGCAACCGCCGCAGGTGATACGGCGCGCCTCGCGGGGCAGCGAGGCGCAGGAGCGGGTTTAAGCGAACCCTTTGGAGCCGCGCGAAGCCTTCGGAGCCGCGCAAAGCGTTTGTAGCTGCGCGAAGCCTTTGGAACTGCGCGTAGCCCTACTCCGACTGCGGCAGCGCCACCACGAAAGGTCCACCTTGAAAGCGCTGCGCCGGATCGTCGAATTCGGCTGTCGGCGCCTGAATCGAGAACAGTTCATCGAACTGCGCTGAACTGTCCTGCGGCCGATAACCCAGGAACGCGGCCTTGGTGTTATCCCACCACACCACCCGGTTGTTCGACACGCCGTACACGATTGCATGTCCCACACGGTTCGTGAACAGCGAGCAGCGCACCAGTTCGATAAAGTCGCGAAAGCTCAGGTACGTCACCATCATGCGCGGGTTCTTCGGTACTTCGAACGACGAACCAATTCGCAGGCAGACCGTCTCCAGACCGAAACGGTCGAAGTAGTAGCGCGACAACGATTCGCCAAAGCATTTCGTCACGCCATAGAGGCTGTCCGGACGTAACGGCGCATCGGCATCGAGCACGCTCGTGGTCGGATGAAAACCGATCGCATGATTGGAACTCGCGAACAGCACGCGCTTCACGCCGTGTTTCTGCGCCGCCGCGTACAGGTTATACGTGCCGCGGATATTCGCTTCCAGCAGGTCGTCGAATGGCGCATCCACGGAAATGCCCCCCAGATGCACGACAGCGTCGACGCCTTCGAGCAGCGCATCCACGCCCGCGCGATCCGCGAGATCGAGCACCACATGTTCTTCGTGCTCAGCCGCTTCGCCAAGCGGCGTGATATCCGACAGACGCACGATATCCGCCCACTGCGCCAGCGCGCTGCGCAACTGCTGGCCGAGATTGCCGGCGGCGCCGGTCAGCAACAGCCGGCGAAACGGCTTAGCCTTCGATTCCTGCTTGCTCATTCTTCCTGCTTCTCCTTGCTGCTGCGGTCCTGCGCACCTTGCGCCGTCAATGCGTTGCCGCGTTGCCGGACCGGCAGCTGATTAGTTTATGCACGCGCTGCGTCGACTCCAGGCGGGACTGTATCGGCGCTGCGCGATTGCGGTTCGCGCGGTTCTTTCAGGACGAACCATACCACCACGGCTCCGACCAGATCGAAGCAGGCGAGCGCCACGAACAGCGGGTCGTAGCCGACCAGCGCCACCACCACGCCCACCGCCAGCGAGAACAGCGTGGCGCCGGCATAGCCTGCCATTCCCGTCAGGCCCGTTGCGGTGGCGACATCGTTCTTGCCGAACACATCGGAAGCAAGCGTATAGAGCGCACCCGACAGCGTCTGGTGAGCAAATCCGCCAATACAGAACAGCGCGATCGCCACGTACGGGCTGGTGGCGAGGCCGATGCACGCCGGTCCAATCATGCAGAGCGAACCCGTCACCACCACCAGCTTGCGCGAGGTGATCAGCGACGTCTTGAAGCGCTTCTGATACCACGGTGCGAGATAGCCGCCCAGCACGCAGCCAATATCCGCCGCGAGGAACGGCAGCCACGCAAACAGGGCGATTTCCTTCAGGTTCATATGGCGCACGCTCACCATATAGAGCGGGATCCAGAAGTTGAAGGTCTGCCATGCAGGTTCGGCCAGAAAACGCGGAATCGCAATGCCCCAGAACGCGCGGCGCCGGATAATGGCGCGCCACGACGGACGCGCCACGGTCGCGGTTTTGTATTGCGCTTCCTGCCCGGCAAGAATGTAGTCGCGCTCGGTATCGGACAGGCGCGGTTGATCTTTCGGCGCACGGTACAACAGCAGCCACAAGACACTCCAGATCAGCCCAAGCACGCCGATCGACACGAACGCCATGCGCCAGTTGCCATGCAGCACCCACCAGACCACCAGCGGCGGCGCGATCACGGCGCCAATCGACGAACCGATGTTGAACCAGCCGGTTGCGATGGAACGCTCTTTAGCGGGAAACCATTCGGAGGTGGCCTTCAGGCCGGAGGGAATGCCGGCGGCTTCGGTTAGACCCAGCATGCCGCGGAACACCGCCAGCGAAATCCAGCCGTTGGCCGTGCCGTGCAGCATGCACGCGCCGGACCAGGCAATGGCGAAGAGCGCGAAGCCGATCTTGATGCCGACCACGTCGAGGATGTAGCCGGCGATCGGCTGCATGACCATGTACGCGGCCTGAAACGAAGCGACGATATAGGAGTATTGCGCGGTCGAAATGCTCAGCAGCCGGTTCATTTCCGGCGCGGCGACCGCGAGCGAATTGCGCGCGATGTAATTGACGATGAGACCTGACGTGACGAGTCCGATCATCCACCAGCGCATGCCTCTAACCTTGCCCATTTGCTCCTCCAATATGCCGCCGTGTCCTGACGTGCCGTGTTGTATGGTGCGGGCAGCGTGTTCCCGGCGTGCATCGTGCCAGGGCGAGAGTCGCCGTGATGGCTCGGGTCCGTGGTCGGACCGCCATGCAGGATCGCACCATGGACGCCAAGATAATCAACGGGAGGAATAGTTGTCAAGCAACATTGAAATGACAGACATCTGGCGCTGATTCTTGTTTTCGTATTTATCTTTATTTAATTGAATTTGTGATTTTTTATACGCAAATACACGAACATATAGTCACATGATCGTTTACCCTGAACGTCATTTTGCTATACAACTTCCTTTCTTATGGGCGTTGAGTTTCAATCCGGCAAGCGCGGCTCTAACGCTCCGCCCCGCCCACGGTCGAACACCCACCGTCGCCGGAAAACGCCTTAAGCGTCGCGCGCAAGAGATCAGACAGCCGGAGATAGCGGCGTCGCCGGAAAGCGAGCCGCATTGGGACCAAACGAAGCTAAAGACTCAATGCAGCGTGTTTTCGTCCAGCGGCAACAGGAGTGCCGTCACGCTAAGGTCTTGCTGAAGTTCCGGCCAGTAGAGCCGCTGTTTGTCGATCGAGATCGCGAAGCAATCCCGCTCCACGGATGAAGCCGACGCCAGCGCCGGAAACTGGGTCAAGGGAAACTGGGCCATCCGGCCGTCGGCCAGATCCAGCACCAAAAAGCGTGCATCGAAATGCACATCCACCGCAGCGCCTTTCATGTCCGGCTCCTTGAGAGAGGCAAGCCATCCAAGCGTATAGCGCCGCAACCGGGCGTACAAGCAGGAAAAAGCGGGTACGAGCAGAGGGCGGCCGTGGCGCTCCAAAAGCAAAAACGCCCCGCAGGGCGTCTTTGTCTATGACCGGCCTCTCCCGTGTCCGGAAGCCGCCTGCCCGCTTAGAAGTTGAAGTTGTCGATATTGCTGGAATCAAAAGTCGTCGGCGGTCCGAGGATGATTTCACCCTGCGGTCCGACCGTGCGCTTGCCGAGCTTGCCGGCATCGAACGAATCGCCTTCCTTGCCGGTGATCGTCCCCGACGACAGCGCCGCTGCCGCATAAGCCGCCAGATAGCCCAGCTGATTCGGATCCCACAACTGGAACGCTTTCACGGTGCCATTCTTGACGAAGGCGCGCATCTGGTTCGGCGTACCCAGACCCGTCACATCCACCTTACCCTTGCTCGAAGACGTCGAGATATAACGCGCGGCCGCCGCAATGCCCACCGTCGTCGGCGCAACGATCGCTTTCAGGTTCGGATAGGCCTGCAACAAGCCCTGCGTTTCGACGAACGACTTCTGGTCGTCGTCGTTGCCGTAGGCGATCTTCACCAGCTTGATCTTCGAATACTCCGGCTTCTTCAGCTCTTCCTGCATCCACTTGATCCAGGTGTTCTGGTTGGTTGCATTCGGCGTGGCCGAGAGAATCGCAAACTCGCCCTCGCCGCCCATCAGCTTCGCCACCAGTTGAACCTGCCCGCGCCCAATGCCTTCGGCGTTGGCCTGATTCACGAACAGTTGCCGTCCATCCGGCGCCGTGTCCGAATCGAAGGTCACGACCTTGATGCCTTGCGACATGGCCTTTTTCAGGTAAGGCACGACCGCGTTCGCATCATTGGCCGCAATCACGATCGCGTCCTGGCGCTGCGTGATGAGCGTGTTGATGTATTGCACCTGCGACGACGCGCCCGCATCCGACGGACCCACCACCTTGCCGACGCCGCCGAATTCCTTGATCGCGGCCATGCCGCCATTGTCGGCAATCACCTCGTACGGGTTATTGATCTGCTTCGGGATGAATGCAACCTTCAGGCCGCTTTTGATATCGGCTGCGCTGGCCGCGCAGCTGATGCCTAGCAGGGCCACGCAGAGCGCGGCCGCGCTGGCCTGACGTAGAGGTTTGAACATGAAGTGTCTCCTGGCTAATAGTCGGACGTTGATGCGTCCGGGTTGTTGATATCAGGAACGGCACGCCGTACCGGGTTCGTACGGCTATGAAGCAGCAGATCGGGCAATGAAGCGCCGGTCGCGCATCGCGCGCCAGCGGGCCACCAGATTCGGAATCAGCACGGACGCGAGCAACAGCACGCCGGTCACGATGGTGAGCGTTTCGCTCGACACGTCATCGAGCGTGAGGGCATTTTTCAGCACGCCGATGATCAGCAGCGACAGCAGCACGCCGATCATCGACCCGCGTCCACCGAAAATACTGACGCCGCCGAACAGCACCGCCGCGATCACCGACAACTCGAAGCCTTCGCCGTTGTCGCCGCGCGCGCTGGTAAAGCGCAGCGTGTACACCACGCCGGCGAGCGCACTCATCACGCCGGACAGAACAAACAGGCGCAAGCGGATCTTTGCCACTTCGATGCCGGAAAACGTCGCCGCGGTCGGGTTCGCGCCGATCGCATAGAGACTGCGGCCAAACGCGGTCGACTGCAGCAGCACCGTGAACACCACGGCGCCGACGATCACGATCGCAAAGGGCAACGGAATGAAGGTCGGGCCAAGGTTGTTCATGCCGAACGCCGTATAGCCGGCCGGAAAATCCGCCACAGCCTGATCGCCGAGCAGCACATAGGCGAGCCCGCGAAACAGGGCCAGCGTGCCGATCGTGACAGCCAGCGAAGGCAGGTTCAGCTTGACGATCACCAGTCCGTTCAGCAACCCGGCCAACCCGCCGACGATCAGCACCAGCACGATCACCACCGGCATCGGCAAGCCCATATGCCAGAGCACGCCCATCAGCGCACTCGATGCGCCCAGCACCGACGCCACCGACAGATCGATCTCGGCGGCGACGATAATCAGCGTCATGGGCAAGGCCATCAGCGCGATTTCGGTCAGATCGGCGAGCACGTTGCTGATGTTGGCGCCGGTGAGAAACACCGGCGAGAGCACTCTGCCCAGCACCAGCGACAACACCAGCACGATGACGAGCAACATCTCCCAGCGCAACGGCGTCTCGCGTTTGCGGGTCAACAGGGCGGAATCGGGTTTAGCCATGATCGCGTTTCCTCATCATGCGTTTGGCGACGGAGCGGGCCAGCAACGTGTCGGCTGCGATTGCAGCGACGATCAACGCGCCTTGAATGGCCTGCTCCCAGAATGGCGATACGCGCAGCACCACTAGCGCGATACTGATGACGCCGAGCACCAGCGCACCCAGCGTCGCACCGAGAATCGTGCCGACGCCGCCGGTGATCGCCACGCTGCCGACCACGGCCGCCGCGACCACCTGCAACTCGATGCCCTTCGCCGTACTCGCGTCGACGGTGCCGAAGCGCGCCAGCCACAGCGCCCCGGCGAAACCCGCAATCGCGCCGGACAACAGAAAGCCCGACATCACGCGCCGCTCGACATTGACCCCGGCAAGACGCGCGGCCTCCGGATTCGAGCCGATCGCGTAATGCTCGCGGCCGGCGCGGAACTGCTTCAGATACACCGACAAGCCAATCAGCACCACGATCGCAATCAGGGCGAGCGTCGGCACGCCGAGGATCACGCCCGTTGCGAGCCGCGAGTAGGCGTCGGGCAAGCTGGTTGCGTTGATCTGTCCGCCGTGCACCCACGCGTAGTCGGCGCCACGGAAGATGTAGAGCGTCGACAAGGTGGCGACCAGTGAGGGCACCCGTCCCACCGCCACCAGCAATGCGTTGATGCCGCCCGCGACGAGACCGATCGCGAGCCCCGCGGCAAGCGCCACGATCACCGGCATATGCGGAAACGCGACATACAGACTACCGACCGCATACGCGCTGACGCCGACCGTCGAACCCACCGACAGGTCGATATGCCGCATCAGGATCACCACCGTCATGCCGGCGGTCAGCAAGCTGATAATCGACACATTCAACAGCACGTCGCGCAGATTCTGGAAGTTCAAAAACTGCGGTCGCGCGAGCGCCGTGCCGACGATCAACAGAATCAGCACGATAAACAGCGTGGTCTCGCGGCTTTTCGCAATGGTCGCGACCAGGCCGCCGGTTTTCGCGGCCGGGCCGCCGGCGACGGGAGGCTGCACCGGCGCCGGATGGGGATGAGTATGAGAATGGCGCATCATGCGGCGTGCCCTAGTGGGTTCACAGGCTGGCCGAGTGCGGCGCCCATGATCCGTTCTTCGTTCGCGTCGGCGCGTGCAATGTCGGCGCTGATACGTCCTTCGTGCATCACCAGCACACGATCGGCCATGCCGAGCACTTCCGGCAGTTCGCTGGAAATCATCAGGACCGCCATGCCGCCCTTGACCAGCTCCGCCAGCGCGCTATACACCTCGGCTTTGGCGCCGACGTCGATGCCGCGCGTGGGTTCGTCGATGATCAGGACCTTGGGATCGGTCGCCAGCCACTTGCCGAGCACGACCTTCTGCTGATTCCCGCCGGAGAGCGTGCCGACCGGCGCGTTGGCCTCGCCCGCTTTCAGACGCAGCCGCGTGCCCCACTGCGCCGCCAGTTGCGTTTCACTGCGGGTGGAAATGAGTCCATGTTTGACGAGACGTCCGAGCACCGTCATCGACGCATTGCGCGCGATGCTGAGTTCGAGCGCCAGCCCCTGCTGGCGACGGTCTTCCGGCACCAGCGCCAGCCCCGCCCGCACCGCCGCCGCGGGCCGCCCGGTGGCAAGCGGCTTGCCGGCAATCGAGACTTCGCCCGCATCGAGCGGATCAATGCCGAAGATCGCCCGCGCCACTTCGCTGCGCCCGGCGCCCACCAGCCCCGCCAGCGCCACGATCTCGCCGGCGCGAACCTCGAACGAAATGTCCTTGAACACGCCAACCCGCGTCAAACCGCGTACCGACAAACGCACGTCGCCCGGCGTGACATCCGCCTTCGGATAGAAGCTCTCCAGATCGCGCCCGACCATCTTCGCGACGATCGCGGCGGTGGTCAGATCGGCCGTGGGCGCATCGAACACCTTCGCGCCGTCGCGCATGATGGTGACGTGCTGCGTCAGGGCGAAGACTTCGTCGAGACGATGGGTAATGAAAAGGATCGCCACATCGCGCTCGCGCAATTTTCGCACGATCGCGAAGAGCCGCTCCACTTCGGTCAACGACAGCGCCGCAGTGGGCTCGTCCATGATCAGCACATTCGCATTCAGCGAGAGCGCCTTGGCAATCTCGATCACCTGCTGATCCGCAATCGAAAGACCGCGCACGAGCTGGTCCGCCTGCAGATCCACGCCGAGCGACGCCAGCAGCCCGTTCACCTCGCTGCGCATGGCGTCGTACTGGATCCGTCCAATGCGGTCCACCGGTTGCCGTCCCATGAAAATGTTTTCGGCAATCGAGAGATCGAAGAACAGCGTGGGTTCCTGGTAGATCACCGCGAGACCCGCATCGCGTGCTTCGGCGGGTGTCGCAAAACGACGCGCCACACCGTCGACCAGAATCTCGCCGCCATCGGGCTGATGCACGCCGGCCAGGATTTTCACGAGCGTCGATTTACCCGCGCCGTTCTCGCCGAGCAGTGCATGCACTTCGCCCGGCAACAGCTTGAGATCGCCGTCGGATAACGCGCGGACCCTGCCGAACGATTTGCTCGCATGCCGCAGTTCAAGCCGGGGCGCAGCGGTTGTCTGTTCCTGCACTACCTGTCTCCTCCATCGTGCGGCGTCGTATGCGCGCCGCGTTTCATCGGGGATGCTGTCCAGCTGCTTCGTGTGCGTCAGATTCGATAGATGCGCTCGGCGTTGCTGCGAAACAGCGCGTCTTGCTCGGCTTCGCTCGCGTCCGCGACGATCGCAGCATACGCGCGCCAAAGTTCCTCGTACGAGCCGAACAAACGGTCGACCGGGAAGTTCGAGGCGAACATCGCGCGCTCGACGCCGAACGTGTCGATCGTTTCCAGCACATAAGGACGCAGGCTTTCGACCGACCACTTGTGATCGAACATGGCCAGCCCGCTGATTTTCACCGCGACGTTGGGACAGCCGGCCAGTTGCCGCATGCCTTCACGCCACGCGCGATAACCCGCCACGCTGTTGCGGTCGACGAACATGCCCGCGTGATTGACGATGATCTGCGTGTCGGCATGAGCGCGGGCTAGCGCGACCGCCTCTTCCATCTGCGACGGATACAGTTGCAGATCGAACGACAGATGATAACGGCGCAGCAGACCGAAATTCTCACGCCACACGGGCTCGCGCATCAGATGCCGGCCGATGTAATCGAACAGCTTGTTTTCATGCACGTTCAGGATCTGGCGAATGCCACGCGTATTGGCGAAGGCCGCATGCGCTTCGAGCACCTGCTCGGCATTCGGCGCCGCGAGATCGGCCGCCGCGACGATGCCGTTCGGCAAGCCACGCGAGCCCGCTTCGCTGGAAAGGCTTTGCAACCAGCGCGTTTCTTCGACCGGATCAGCCGGATCGTGATTCGCCTCGACGTGCACCACTTTCAGAATCTCGATCGCGCCGGCTTCGCGTAGCAGATCGGCAACCAGATAGTCGTGCTTCAGTTCGCGCGCGTCACCGACGAACGACACACCGGGATTCGCGAGCCACGGATAGTGATGTGTCTTCAGATCCCACAAGTGAATGTGCGGGTCGATAACTTGCATGAGGCGTGTCTCCTGGCATCAGCCGCAACCCGGCATGGCGCGGCTGCAATGAGTGTGTGTCGTTCAGGCCGGCGCCTGCAGATGAAACACCGGCTCCAGCACCTGCTGCAACGGCGTGTGATCCGGCGCGGTCTGCATGATGTCGGCCATGTAGTCCCACCATTTGCGCATGACGTCGAGTTCCGGCAAACGGTCCATCTGATGATTGGGGGTACGCGTCAGGATCGCAAAGAGGTGATGGCTATCGGCATCAAAGAAGATGCGGTAATCGCGCACACCGGCTTGCTGCAGCGCATCGGCCAGCTCGGGCCAGATCTGCTGATGCCGGCGCTCGTATTCCTCGCGCATGCCAGGGTTAAGCACCATCCGGAAAGCGATTGTCTCCATTGCAGCCTGTCTCCAGTCCTGACTATTCATCTATCGGGGCGCTTTCTGGGTGAAGCGTCTGATCGGACTATAATTCCTCGATCGATAGCCTCTCAATCCGTTGTTGGGATTGGGCGATCCAGAAACCGAATCGCACGATCGCTCACGCCTCTGCCTCCGCACCCGCCCATCTGCTTTGCCAACCGCCTCTGCACCATGAGCCAGAACGCTGCTACCGTCGCCCTCGTCAACCGGCTCAAATTCAAACACCTCGCGCTGCTGGTCGCGCTGGACGATGCCCGCAACCTCCATCAGGCCGCCGACGCCGTCAACGTGGCGCAACCCAGCGCGTCCCGCATGCTGGGCGATATCGAAGAAGCGTTCGGCTTCCTGCTTTTCGAGCGCAACGCGCGCGGCATGACGCCCACGCCGCTCGGCGTGGTCACCCTCGCCTACGCGCGCCGCGCGCTGGCGGAGCTGACCCGCTTCGCCGAAGACCTCGACGTCAAACGCAAGGGCGGGCACGGCCAGTTGACCGTCGGCGCCATCATGGGCGCCGCGCCCGACCTGCTGGCCATGGCGGTCGCCGCCCTGAAAACCGAACGGCCGCTGCTGAACGTGCGCATTCTCGGCGAAACCAGCGATCAGGTGGTTCAGTTGCTGCATCGCCGCGAAGTGGATCTCGCGCTCGGACGGCTCACCCATCCCTTGCAACACAACGATTTCAGTTTCGAACCGCTCGCCCGCGAGACTTTGTTGCTGGTGGTGCGCACGGCGCATCCGCTGGCGCAACACACCGCCATCAACTTGCGCGAGCTGGTCGACTGGCCGTGGGTGGCCCAACCGCTCACGAGTCCGGCGCGCGTGCTGTTCGAAGAAGAACTGGCCCGCGCCGGGCTCGCCACGCCGGTCAACCTGACCGAATGCGCGTCGATCTTCGCGACCCTGCAACTGCTCGAAAACTACGATGCCGTGGCGATGCTGCCCGAATCCGTGGTGCGCGACCATGTGCGCGGCAAGCTGCTGGTGGCGCTGCCCGTCGAAATCGGTAAGAGTCTGGCCGGCTTCGGCATTCTCACGCGCAAGGAAGAAGCGCTCGCCGAACCGGCGCTGCACTTCATCGACCTGCTGCGCAGTGTCTCGCTGCAGCTCGCGCGCGACGCTATCGTCCAGCCGCATGCCACCGCTTCGGCCGGCGGCGACGTTGTGCCACTGCCGGCTCATTGATCCTCGCACCGAGCCGCGCGAGTTCACTGCAGGTTGACGAACAGACCGCCGTCCACCAGCAACGCGGCGCCCGTCACGTAGCGGGCGCGATCCGAGGCCAGAAACACCACGCAATCCGCGACATCTTCCGGGCGTCCTAGCCGGCCCAACGGAATGCGTTTTTCGAAGTAGGCTTTCTTGGACTCGTCGGCGAGGTCTTCGGCGTTCAGATCGGTCGCGATCGTGCCGGGCATCACCGAATTGCAGCGAATCCCGTACGGTCCCAACGCCACCGCGCACGACTGCATCAGCGAATGCACGCCCGCCTTCGTAGGCGTGTAGTGCGTCTGCATGCCGCCACCCACCAGCGCGCTGATCGAACTCGTGGCGACAATCGCACCGCCCGTGCCTTGCGCCTTCATCTGCTGCGCGGCGGCCTGGGTCACGAAGAAGGCACCGTTGAGGTTCACCGCCACGGTCGTCTCCAGGACTTCGGCAGGCATATCCAGAAACGCATGAAACGGACAGATGCCCGCATTGCTCGCCAGCACGTCCACCTTGCCGAACGCCTCGACAGTGCGCTTCACCAGTTCCGCACCCGTCTCGCGCGCCGCGACATTGCCTTCCACGGCGATGGCCCGGCGCCCCAGCCCTTCGATTTCAGCCAGCACTTCTTCCACTGCCGAGCGGCGTCCATACGATGCGTCGTTGTCGCCCCAGTAGTTGATCGCCACGTCGGCGCCGTCGCGAGCGCAAGCCACCGCGATTGCCCGGCCAATGCCGCGCGACCCGCCTGTCACGATCACGACCTTATCCTTGAGCAGCACTTCTTTCTCCTTGTTCGATTGAGCCGTCGCGCTCATCTTTCTTCTTCAGTCCCACTCGGTGCGACCGGGCACCGATGCGCGCCGCTTGCGATGCACAACCCGGCGCACATCTTACCGGGGATACGGCCGCACCAACGCACATTCCGGATTGAGCCGCACGCCAAAGCCAGGCGTATCCGGCACCTTCATCCGGCCATTGACGGGCACCGGTTCGTCGAGCAGCAACGGCGTGAACATCGGCACCACTTCATCGGCCTTCGGCGCCATCATCAGAAACTCCGCGAACGGCGAGTTATGACGCGTGACGACGAAGTGGTAGCTGTACACCGACGAACCATGCGGCACCACCATCACGTTGTGCGCATCGGCCAGTGCGGAAATCTTGATCAGTTCGGTGATGCCGCCGCACCAGCCCACGTCCGGCTGGATCAGGTCGCAGCAGTTCATCTCCAGCAACATGCGAAAGCCCCAGCGGGTTGCCTCGTGTTCCCCGGTCGAAACCATCATGCCGCGCGGCACGTTGCGGCGCAGTTCGGCGTAACCCCAGTAATCGTCCGGCGGCAGCGCTTCTTCGATCCATTTCAGACCGTGCTCATGCGCCGCGTGCGCAAGCCGCGTGGCATACGGCACGTCGAGACTCATCCAGCAGTCGTACATCAGCCAGAAATCGTCGCCGACGCGGCTGCGCATGTCGGCGAGGCGCTCGATGTTCTTCTTGAGTCCCTCTTCGCCCTCAGCCGGTCCGTGTTGCAAAGGCAGCTTGCCGCCGATGAAACCCATCTCCTTGGCGAGATCGGGCCGCGCGCCGGTCGCATAAAACACCAGTTCGTCGCGCACCGGGCCGCCGAGCAGCTGATACACCGGCTCCTGGCGAATCTTTCCGAGCAGATCCCACAGCGCGAGATCGACGCCGGAGATGGTGTTCAGCACCACGCCTTTGCGGCCGTAATAGAGCGTGGCGAAATACATCTGATCCCACATCTTCTCGATGTCGGTCACGAATTGGCCTTCGAGGAAACGCGCCAGATGCTTCTCGACGATGAAGGCGCCGATTTCGCCACCGGTCGTCACCGCGAAGCCGACGGTGCCGTCGCTCGCTTCGATCTCGACCACCAACGTACCCAGCACATTGATGCCGAACGACTGGCGGCTTTGCCGGTATTCCGGGTAGCGCGCCATGGGCGTGGAAATGTGATCGTCGATCCAGTGACCGTCCGGCTGGTCGTGATAATCCGCGCCGCCGCCACGGACGATAAAGGCACGCACGTGCTTGATAGTAGGCATGGCCATAAGAGAGAGGCTCCGTTTTTAGTGCAGTAAAGCGCGGCCGTCGATGATTAGCGGGCGCGGTGTATCAGTGGTGAATGAGTGATGCAAGAGGTTCGGCCGCCATGCTGCTGTCGCGGCGAAACAGCATGCCGATCAGCAACGCCGCCAGCAAGCTCGCCGCGCCGAGTACCAGCAGGCCCGCCGAGGTCGAAGCAAAGGTGTGTTCAGCCGCGGTGCGCAGCGACGGTGCGATAAAGCCACCCAGGCCGCCGAGCGAATTGATCAGGGCGATCGCGCCGGCGGCCGCCGCGCCGGTCAGATAGCGCGTGGGAAAAGTCCAGAACAGCGGTTGCGCCGCGATAAAACCGCTTGCGGCACAACACAGCGCAGCGAGTCCAAGCAACGGACTGTGCGCAAGACCGGACACGCCGATACCGAGCCCGGCGAGCACCAGCAGCGCAACGGTCCAGCGGCGATGCCCGCCGCAGCGATCTGCGCGCCGCGGTACGATCCACGTCACGACGAGCGCGCACAACCAGGGCAGCGCCGCGACGAGTCCGACGCGCACGCCCACCGTGGTGCCGAGCAAGGCCGCGACCTGCTGCGGCAGATAGAAGATCACGCCATACACGCTCATCTGGATCAGCAGATAGATTCCCGATAACGCCAGCACGCGACGATCGAGCAATGCCGCCAGGGTATTGCGAGGTCCGTGCGCGGCCGCACCGCGGGCGTTGGCGTCGAGTGCCGCGCGTAGCGTGACGCGTTGCGTGTGATCGAGCCAGCGCGCGTCTTCGGGCCGGTTGTCCAGATACCAGAACGCCCACACGCCGACCGCAGTTGCCATGCCGCCTTCAATCAGGAACAGCCACTGCCAGCCCGCCAGACCGGCTGCGCCATGCAATTCGAGCAGCGCGCCCGAAAGCGGACTGCCGAAAATGAACGCAAGCGGCGCGCCGAAATAAAACACGCCGACTGCGCGCGCCCGCGCCGATTGCGGAAACCAGTGCGTGAGGTAATAGATCACGCCCGGAAAGAATCCGGCTTCCGCGACGCCTAGCAGAAATCGCAACGTGTAAAACGCGGTGGGCGTGTGCGCGAAACACATCGATGCCGACACCAGTCCCCACGTCACCATGATCCGGCACATCCAGACGCGCGCGCCGACACGATGCAGCAGCAGATTGCTTGGCACTTCGAACAATGCATAGCCGATAAAGAACACCCCGGCGCCGAAGGCAAACGCGGCATTCGACAAACCGGTATCGTGCTGCAGCGCTTTTTGCGCGAAGCCGATATTGGCGCGGTCGAGAAAGGCCAGCACGTACATCAGCAGCAGAAACGGCAACAGGCGCCGCATCACCTTGCTGTTGATCGCCTCGAGGGAAGCGGGCGAATTCAGATTCATGGCGTCTCAGGTTCCATGCAAAACGGTCCATGACGGCGGGCGAGGTCCGCTCGCGCGGGCGTGACCTTGCTGCGTGTCACGCCTTGCGTCGCCGGATCATCCGGCCCGTCTCAGCGGGCTCGACGAAGGGCATGACGCGTGCGCGCGCATGCCCGTGTCAGCGTCAGTAGGTCGCGCGGCCGCCGGAGAGATCGAACACCGAAGCAGTGCTGAACGCGCAGTCTTCCGATGACAGCCACAAGATCAGCGAGGCCGCCTCTTCGGGCAACAGGAAGCGATTCATGGGAATCTTCGAGAGCATGTAGTCGATATGCTGCTGCGCCATCGAGTCGAAAATTTCGGTCTTGGCCGCCGCGGGGGTCACAGCGTTGACGAGGATGTTCTTGGTGGCCAGCTCTTTGCCGAGCGACTTGGTGAGGCCAATCAGGCCGGCTTTCGACGCGCTGTAGTGCGAGGCATTCGGATTGCCCTCCTTGCCCGCCACCGACGCAATATTGACGATGCGGCCGTAGCCTTGCTTGAGCATTTGCGGCACGACGGCGCGGCAGGTCAGATACGGGCCGATCAGGTTCACGTCGATCACCCGACGCCAGACGTCGGGTTCCAGTTCCCACGTCGTGCCATTGCCGCCGGTGATGCCGGCGCAGTTGATCAGGACGTCGATGCTGCCGTGGGCAGCGAGAGTTTGGGTGACCGCGTTGGCCACTGACGTTTCATCCGTCAGTTCGACGACCGCCGACGAGACTTTGCCCAATTCGGCGAGTTCGCTCTGGCTGCGTTCGAGGCGCGCCGCGTCGACATCCCAGAGGGCAACCGAAGCGCCCGATTTCAGGGCGCGTTGCGCCACTGCGTAGCCAATGCCGCGCGCACCGCCGGTAATGACGACGGCACGCCCCTCCAGATCGATTCGGTTCATCGCTTTGTCTCGCTTCCGTGACCGGGTTCGTGCTGCGTCCCGGTATGGTTGTGTTGGTGTCAGCCAATATACGGCCTGGCCGATACCTGAACAATTCGAGTATTGGAACGTGCGATAACAAAAGTGAATCGAAACTGGCGCGCGATGAAGACTTGTCTTAACGACGAACGTCAGTTGCCTTGATGACTGCGGCGCGCTCTTCGAAATACAGGGGATCGAGTGGGACCGTCACGTCGAAGAAGGAGGTCTTGCGGCGGCCGGTAACGCCCCAATAGTCGACCTGTCCGCGCTGGCCGATGACGATGACTTCGTGCGCACCGCCCTCCAGATAGGCCGCGACCCGGCGGTCGATGTCGTGGATCCGGTCGCTATCCAGCAGCACTTCGATACACAGGTCGGGGACGAACGGCGCCGGGTCGTCGCGATCGAAACTTTCCCACTTGTCACACGGCATCCACACGACGTCCGGAATCCTGATGCCGAACGATGGCGTCGTGACGGCCACCGACATGGCGGCGAGGTGACCGATCGTTTCGGTCAGGTGGCAGTAGACGTCGGTCAGCACGATCTGGCGTCTGGCTGACGGGGCGCGATTCATTATGGCTTCGCCCAGTTCGTCCAGTTCATATCCGTAACGGCCGGCGGGCTCTGCTTCGGGAACAAGGCGATGCCATGCAGCGAGAAGTTCGTAACGATCCAAAAGTGCTGGTGTACCCATAGTCGTCTCGCGGGGAAGTCACGTAAGCGTAAACCCTCTGGCAGTGGATTGACAATTGTATGTATTTGCGCGCCGCACAATCCGGGCTATGCTAGTTACGATACAGCAGACGCTCTTTCGCATTATCGGCGCGGCGCCTGGTGGCGCCCCCGCCCCGTGTTACAGACCATTACGCCGCACGCTTCATCTCTTTGACGAGACTTATTGTGCATTGCAACAAACCACTCCGCGTAGTCGTGCAATGCGCGCCACATAATCTGATGCATCAGGATGTCAGCCTGAGTGCTGCGCCCCAGCAGGAGACCAACATGAAACTTGACGACGCCACTTTCCGCCGATTGCGCCGTCTCGCTCCGGTTCTCGACGACGTGCTCAACGCGGGAGAAGTCGAGCAGGCCGACCAGGCCATGGACCTGGCCGCGCTGGCTCAGTTATGCTCCCAACTGGTCGACACCTATCACGACCAGCACCCGCTCGAGATTGCCAAGGCTCGCGCCGAAGCCCGCGAGTCGCAGTAGCGCATAGACCTGCGGACTGGCGGGCGGCACCTTTCCTGTCCTTCGAAGAGGGTGAATTGCCACTACACGCAGCCAGTATCAAACGTGCCGTCCTGATTTCTTTCCTGCTCTGCAGCGCAAGCTCATGGGCCAGCGACATCCAGTGTGAGAGCACGCGGCAACCGGCCCAGCGGGTCATTTGCGACCACGCAATCCTGAATCACGAGTACGACAATATCTATGAGCAGCAGCAGAAGCTGCTTCAGACAGGCAAGCTGACGACAGCCGCCCTCGCTGCCTGGCAACATCAGCGTGACGCCTGTATTGACGTGCACTGTATCGACGTTGTGTTCGCTCAATGGAGCAGCGTCGAAAAGAATCCTGGGAACGGGCCGGCCGCGCCGGTCGCCACCATACCCGAAGCGCTGGGTCTCACCGCATCTCAAGCGCTGGGTGTCACCGCATCGGAAGCGCTTGGGAGCCCGCCGGCTTCACCCGCTACTTCCGCCGCTTCTTTGGCCGCTGCAGAGGCAAGTCAGCAAGCGTCGAGCGTGCCGGTCGCGCGGCAAGGAAGCGCCTATGGCATCGCGCTGCCTCAGCCGGTCGCTTCAGCGGCGTCCGCGCCGGCTCCGGTCAGTGAGGCATCCGCGGCTACGGGCAACTCGGGCACTTCGGGCAACGCCGGCAGCGGCTCATCGAATCCGTTATTTGTCGCGCTTGGCGTGTTACTGCTCATCGCGGCTTGTGGCGTTGGCGCAATCGTGATGTCGCAAAGAAAGCGCCGGGGATAAGTTCGCCGCCATGGCGCGCGCGCTCAAACGGCTGACTTCGCCTGGTTGCGTCCCGCTGACTTCGCCGCATAGAGCTGCGCATCGGCTGCGGCCATCAACGCCGACGCGCTGTCGCCCTGCCCTGAGTCCCAGTTGTCACCGCTCACGCGTAGGGTTGCCCCCTCGCCAGCACGTCCCAGCGAGGGCCGCGGTTTGCAGCTACTATCCTGATGACGGTCGCCCTCCTGCGAGCCTTCAGCAAGTGCCCGCGCTGGCGGGCCTCGCAAGGACTGCCCGGACTTGACGGGCACCCACCGGGTCGCCGCGCTTGAGCGCCAGCCGCAGTACACGCGTCATTCCGGAGACACCGGACACCCGCAAGGAATCATGTCGACGACCGGCCCGGATTTACCCACTCTGCTCCCGGCTCTGCTGCCGCGGTTGTGGGCCTTTGCCTTGCGCATTTCGGGCGATCGGCACGACGCCGAAGACCTGGTGCAACGCGCGTGCGTGCGCGCGCTCGAACGTGCGCATCAGTTGCAGCCGGGCACCTCGGCCTTGAGCTGGATGTTTGCCATTGTGCATTCCACCTGGATCAACGAACTGCGCGCCCGCAGCCGGCGCAACCGCGCAAGCACGGAGTGGGACGACGACATGCTGGAAACCGTCGCCGATCCGGCCATGCGTACGCCCGAGGAAAATGCCATCAATAACCAGATTGTCAGCGCCGTGGGCCGGCTGCCGGAAGCGCAGCGGGCGGTGATGCTGCTGGTTGCCGTCGAAGGCCTCAGCTATGTCGAAGCGGCTGAAGTGCTCGAGGTGCCGATCGGCACCATCATGAGCCGACTGTCGCGCGCGCGCCAGACCATCGGCGCGCTGTTCGGCGTGCGCGTCAATCAAAAAACGAAAGCTGCAGTCGCGAGTAAGGACCCGATCTCATGAAGATGGACTCTATCCTGCTGATGGCCTACGTGGACGGCGAACTGTCCGCCGAGGAACGCCACGAGGTCGAAAAGGAGATCGCCGTGTCGCCGGATGCCGCCGAACTGGTGGCCCAGTTGCAGAGTGCAAGGCTGCCCTACGCCGAAGCCTTCGCGCAGCAAAAATTGCCGCCGGTGCCGGACAGCCTGACCGAGGCCGTCACGGCGATGGCGCGCGCCCACGCGCAACGCACGACAACCTCGGGCGCCAACGACGCCACCATCGCCCGCGACGCGTCCAGCGAGGCCGCCTCGCCCGCCTCGCTCGCCTCGCCCGTGCGCTCACGGCTGCGGATCGCGCCGCAGTGGCTCGTGGTGGCGTTCGTGGCCGGATCGTTCTGCTACGGCGTCGGCATGCGTTTCCTGCCGGGGCTCGGCGTGCGGTCGGCCGGTGTGCCTTCCGCGACGCTGACCGAGGCGAATCCCGACGCTTCGAGCTGGGTCGCGGCGGCAGCGGGCTACCAGCAGCTTTATTCGCGCGAAACGGTGGCGCAGGTGCCGGTCAATGCCGACGTCACGGCGCAAACCGTCGACGAAATCCAGCATCAGGACGGGCTGAATGTGCGGATTCCGGATCTGAGCGCCGACGGACTGACATTCAAACGCGTCCAGCGGTTGCGCTATGACGACAAGCCGCTGGTGCAGATCGTCTATCTGCCGCCGCAAGGCGGCCCGATTGCGCTGTGCGTGATGAAGGAAACGCGCCCCGACGCCGCGCCGGCCGAGCACCGCATCGACAGCATGAATGTGGTCACGTGGCGGCATGCCGATCTCGGCTATGCGCTGATCGGCAAACCGGAAGGGACCGATCTGGCCGCGCTGGCCAAGCATATCTCCAGCAACTCCGTGCAGACGCTGTTTGGCGTGGCGAATGCCGTGATGCTGGCGGCCAATTCCATGTAGAGCATTGGACCGCGCGTGCGCAGGCAGCGCCGTCAACCACTAGCTTGACATGTATATGCCTCGTCAGGTATATAAACACCATGGATTCGACATTTGCCATCATCGCCGAGCCGAACCGCCGCGCCATCCTCAGTCTGCTTGCGTCCGCCGAGCGGTCCGTGGGCGATATCGAGGAGCAGTTGAGCCTGTCCCAGCCGTCGGTTTCAAAACATCTGCGGGTCCTTCGAGAGGCGGGTTTCGTCGAATCGCGCGTCGACGCGCAGCGGCGTCTATACCGCATCAAACCGGAACCGCTGATGGAGATCGACACATGGCTCGCGCCGTTTCGCCAGTTGTGGTCCGGGCATCTCGACGCGCTCGAACGCCACCTTGACCGGATGGATCCGCTACCGCAAGCAAAGGGAAAGAAACCATGAGCAATCGCGACGAATATAGGGCAGGCCCTGCCGCCGGCGCCGAAGTCCACAAGGACGGCGACCGGTGGACACTCGTTCTGGTCCGCGAGTTGCGTCATCCTCCGGAAAAGGTGTGGCAAGCGCTGACCGATCCGGTCAGCCTGCGTGAATGGGCCCCGTTCGATGCAGATCGCAGTCTGGCAGCAGTCGGCCCCGTCAGGCTTTCGACGGTGGGCACGCCTACGCCGCAGATCTCGGATACGCAGGTGACGCGCGTCGAAGCACCGCATCTGCTCGAATACCGCTGGGGCGAGAACGACATGCGATGGCAACTGGAGCCGCTCGGCGACGGCACACGTCTCACGCTCTGGCACAACATCGACCGCGCCTTCATCACGATGGGCGCAGCCGGCTGGCATATCTGCCTCGACGTGCTCGAACGGTTCGTTGCGGGTGATCCGATTGGACGTATCGTTGGCGGCGACGCAATGAAATTCGGCTGGCCGCGTTTGAAGGACGAGTACGCGAAGCAATGGGGTCTCTAAACCGCACGACGCGGCAAACGTGGAGACTTTCGAGTGCCGGGCACACGGTAACGCCTGCGGCGAAATCGGTAAGGCGTCCGGAAACTTCAGGAGAACAACATGACACAGTCGGATTCGAACGAGGATCCGCCGGCATCCGGACTGATCGACCAACGCATCGCCGATCTCGCCGACTGGCGCGGCGCAACCTTGAGCAGGATGCGCCAACTCATCAAGGACGCCGATCCGGACGTCATCGAAGAGTGGAAGTGGCGCGGCACGCCGGTCTGGTCGCACGACGGCATTATCTGCACCGGCGAGTCATACAAGGCGGTGGTGAAGTTGACGTTCGCCAAGGGAGCCTCGTTGAAGGACCCGTCGAAGCTCTTCAACTCGAGCCTCGACGGGAACACCCGACGCGCCATCGACATACATGAAGGCGAGGAAGTGGATGCCGCAAAATTCAAGGCACTCATTCGTGCCGCGATCGCCCTGAATACCTCCACTGCGGCGGCCAGGCCCAAGCGTCCGAAAAAGCCCGCTTAGGCAGGCGTCGCCGTAGCGTTGATCACTCCAGCACGATCTGCACCTTCACGTCCGTGGGCTTGCCGCTTGCCGCTTCTTCGAAGGCCTGGATGCCGTCCGCGAACGGGAACGTGCGTGAGATGAACGGCTTGATATCGAGCCGGCCCGAGGCGATCAACTGGATGGCGCGCGGGAACATGTTGGCGTAGCGGAACACCGATTCGATCCGCACTTCCTTGATCTGTACGGCCACGATATCGATCGGTACCGCCTTTTGCGGCATGCCGACGAGCACGAGACAACCGCCCGGACACAGCAGATCGACGATCCCTTCGAAGGCCTTCTCGTTGCCGCTGGCTTCGAAGACCACGTTTGCGCCCCACCCTTCGGTGAGTTCAGCGACCACGTCCTTCGGTTTCCGGTCGCGGATATTGACCGCCGTCACGCCCTGCACACTGCCGATCAGTTCGAGCTTCTCAGGCACCAGATCGCACACGATAGCGCGGCTGCAGCCGCCGGCGAGCGCCGCCAGCGCGCACATCATGCCGATCGTCCCCGCGCCCAGAATAACGGCCACGTCCCCCGGTTTTATCTTCGCCTTGGTGGCGGCCTGCATGCCGATGGCCAACGGCTCGACGATCGCGCCCTCGGCGAAACTGACGTTGTCCGGCAGCTTGAACGTGAACGCGGCGGGATGCACCACGAACGGCGTCAGGCAGCCGTGCACGGGCGGCGTCGCCCAGAAACGCACGCTCGGGTCGAGGTTATACATGCCTTCACGTGACGCCCGTGATGCCATGTCCGGCACGCCCGGTTCCATGCAGACGCGATCGCCCACCTTGAGGTGCGTGACTTCATCGCCGGTCTGGATCACGGTGCCGGCGGCTTCGTGACCGAGCACCATCGGTTCGTTGACGACGAACGGCCCGATGCGGCCATGCTGATAATAATGAATGTCGCTGCCGCAAATGCCAACTGTATTGATGCGAATACGCACATCACGCGGACCGACGACCTGCGGCAAGGTAAACGGCCGCAAGCTGATGCGGCGCGCTTCTTCGAGAACCAGTGCTTCCATGATTGAAGCCCTCTGCAAGGGGGATAAACGGAATGAAAACAGCCGGTTCGAAACGGCTGTGTTCGGCAAGGCTGACGCCGCTCAGGAGAGATGAGTCGTGGCGATTGCGCTCCAGATCATGGCTTCGGATGCGCGCAACCCATTCAGTGTACCTTTGGCCATGACCCGGCGTCGTCTTGCCGCCGCGCGTCTATCGCGGGGCCGAGGCGGGCTGTGAAGCGGGCTGTGAAGCGGGCTGTGAGGCGGCCTCCGAAGCGGCCTTGCTACCCGGCTTGGGCAGGCGCCGCGCGAGGCTTCGGAGCGTCGCGCAGACGAGACGTACGCGCGATTCGTAGTCCTGCGGGTCTCCGGTCCGCAGCGACTGGTACTGGAGCAGCATTGGCTCGGCCCTTTTCCAGCCGTAGTCCCATTCGGTATCGAAGTTGGCCGGGGACGACAGCGAGCGCCTCAGTCTCCCCTTGTAATCCTCAACCTGGGCGGACGTATAGCCGCACAGTTCACGTCCAAGATGCGCACCACGGCCAGCCGACTGAATCCGCTCTGCGACTGCGCCGGGATCTTCGTACGCATTCGCCATATCCATGCAGCACGCAACCAGGCACAGCGCGACGATGCCGCGACCTGTAATGGTCATTGAGAACCTCCACCAGGCAATATATCCGGCGCCGATGCGGAGAAACGGCCGCCTTGCACGGTCTGACATCGCAAGTTTAGAACCGGTAGCCCGCACCCGCAAATATCACATCGGTATCGCGATCGTAACGTGTCACGACGCGGTTCCATTCGAGCCGCGCGTCCCAATGCTGGGTGAAGCGATACGAACCAGCGATCGTGACCAGGCCGGAGAATTTTCCCGCTCCCGGTCCCGGCGATTCGCTGTTCTCGTTTTCGTTGATCGCGTAGTACGCACCGGCGCCAACCGCGAGCGTGACCTTGTCGTTCAGGAACGCACGGGTTGCCCAGAGCTGACTCGTGATGCCGTCCCGCCGCGCCAGCTTGCTGCTGCCTTCATGCAGATAACCGAGCGTCACATCGAGATATTTGGCGAGGCCGCGCCGGTATTCAACGGCGCCGGCCAGCGCCGAGGGTGAGCTCGTCGAATTGACGATGGTTTTGCCAAGGTACGCGGCGACTTCGTTGTTGGTCACCTTCGTCGTGCTGCCGCTTGCCCAGTCACGCGGACCGGGGCCGTCCGGGGCGTCGAGTTGATAGCCGATCCCGAGCAGGACGCTGGTCGCATCCGGTCCGCGCTGCACATGAATGCGATTGAGCTGCAACTGGGTCACCCAGCGGTTCGATGCGTAATACGCGGCACGTACGCTGTAGACTACGCCCCAGCCGTGGGTATCGGAATAACTGCCGCCCTGCTGCTCAGTCGTCGTGTCGAAATAGCGATATGGACCGATCCCCGCCTGCACGATAAATTTAGGATTCCCTACGGGAATACGCCCCCAGAGCTGCAGCAGCTGGCCATCGCGATGATGATTGGGGATATGCCCTTCGTTCAGCCACGAGAAGCTGCCCGCGAAATATTGTCCCAGGCCCTCCTGATAATTGAAAGCCCAGCTGTAGGTATTGGTATCGCCCGCCCTCGAACCCCCGCCGAACAGCGAAAACTCCTGGGCTTCGGCCCTCGGCGAACCGAGCAGGCCGCCTGCGATCAGCGCAATGCCCAGCAAGACGCTGCAAACCGGCCGCGCGGAGAATCCCTCCACGACGGCCTGTTTTGGCCTGGGTGCGTCCGCTGGCGCGTCGGACAGGACATCACGGACATGCCGAAACACCTCTTCACGCGCCTCGCGTGCGAAGCGCTGCTTTTCCACCAGTTTTAGCTTGCGGGAACGGTCCGCACCGACGACCGCGTAGTAGCGTTCGGCATGCAGACGTTTGAAGCGCGCATAAAAGTCCGGTCCGGGCAGGCCGGAGTCGGTACACAGAAGCGCGCCATAATCTGCAAGCTGGGGCTCGCAGATCGACGATGTCGCCTTCTCCAATGCCTTGTACCGTTTGACCAGAGGGAGATCCGGTGGAAAGATTGCGTGGAAGCTGCCGTACGGAACGAGCTTCCTGCGCCGCGCTGCCCGCACGAGCAGTTGAGCAATCCGCGCCTCGAGTTCGATATCCATCTTCAGTCCTTATCATGACAGCGAGTGCGAGCAGGAGCGCGCTATCGCGCGGGGCCAGGACCTAGCCGGCGCATTGTTTTTCCGAATCCGTGTGCGGCTTCGGTGTTCGCCATTTCACGAGCGGCGTCCGGCGCCTCGCGCCGGCACACGAGCCGTTCAGTCAACTCGCATGCCGGCGTTGGAATCCAGCGCTTACCGCGGCGCCGCAACCACCACGTACTGCACCGTCGGGCCCACGTATTGCGGCTGGTACCAGTTCGGTCCGCACTGCTGATACAGCACGCCGGCCACCATCACGCTGCTGCAGCTCGGCGGCAGCGCCGCGACGGTCGTCCCCACCACGATTGCAGTTGTCACGCCCACGGCCACGCCGACTGCGACAGGATCGACATACCATCCGTCGTCGTGGTGATGGTGATCGTGATCGTCGTCGTGGTGCCCGTTGTCATGGTGACCGTCGTCGTGATGCCCGTCGTCGTGGTGGTCGTTGCCGCCGTTGTTGTTACCGCCGTGCGAGTTCTGGCCGCCTCCGTTGTTGCCGTTGTTGCCGCCGTTGTTGTTACCGCCGCCGTGCGAGTTCTGTCCGCCACCGCCTCCGCCACTGTTGCTGCTGTTGCCGCCGCCGTTGTTGTTGCCACCGTGCGAATTCTGTCCGCCTCCTCCGCCACCGTTGCTACCGCCGCCATTGCTGTTACCGACGTGCGAGTTCTGCCCGCCGCCACCGCCGCCGCCATTGCCGTGTGAGTTCGAGCCACCGCCCCCACCGCCTCCACCGCCTCCATTGGACGGCTGGCCTCCGCCGCGCGAAGTCTGGCCGCCGGCGTGCGAACCGCCTGCGCCTCCCTGAAACCCGCCGGCTCCACCGCCTTGGAACCCCCCGCCTCCGCCTCCACCGCCGCCCTGGAAGCCGCCACCTCCGCCGCCGCCCTGGAAGCCACCTCCGCCCCCGCCGCCACCGTGAAATCCACCGCCTCCACCGCCTGCTCCCCCACCCCCGCCGTGGAAACCTCCACCGCCTCCATGGACACTCGTACGCGCTCCGCCACGAATTCCGAAGGCGAAGGTGGTGACCGAAGTCGCCGAAAACGTAAGAGCGAGCGCAATAGCCGTCAGTCGCATCAGTGGTCTCATTGCGCGTCTCCCTGTTGGTCGTCGCCCGTTACGGCTGGCGGGCGCATCGGAATTTCGTGCGCGCCTGGGCCGGGATGAAACTCGAAGGTGGCGGCGTTGAACGTGGGATTCAGCGTCCATTGGTAATTGACCGCGTGCTGCGGCCGCGACGGCTGCGTGGTATCGGTGACGACGAACCGGCACGGCAATGGCCGCGAACCGCTCTGGACCCAGAGCTCCCAATCGAGGCCCGGCTGTTGATACGCATAGTGGTTGCACCACTTGCCGTCGACTCGATCGAGCCCGATAAACAGCGCGCTCGTCAGGGCCTTTTCGTCATCGGATTGCTCGCCCCAGTAGAACAGGTCGACGAGCGGCAACTGGACTCCGTATTTCTCATCCGCGTCGGCAATCAGCTGGCGGATGGTGGGTGGCGCCGGTACGCGGGTGTAGTAGTGATGCGTGTCGTTGAACAGCACGAGGGTGTGGCCGTCGTAGATCAGGCCTTTCGGCGCACGGCTCCCGGTGACCACGACCCTGACCTTGTTCGGACGCTGCACCGACATCTCCGTGCGATGCAGAAAGCCGACGTTCTGCCCGGTGGTCAGGACGGCGTCGGTCACGCTGTCCGCCTGGATACGGAAGTCCTTTAGCGTACGCAGGTAATTGCCGACCTTGTTCAGGGCGTCGACAGCCTGAGGTTGCATCTCTGCTTGCGTTTGCGCGGGTTCGTCGCTGCCGGACGCCGGAGCTTGGCCAAGTGCGACAGACGCCCCCGTCATGGCCGCCAGCGCGCAGCCCAGCAGGACGAAGCGCCTGCCCCGCAAGGCGCTTTCGCCGCCCTGATGCGAAATAAACAGGTTCACTATGCTCTCCTAAATCACTGAAACGTTGCGCGAATTGGGCATTGACCTGCTTTTGCATTCATGAAGCTGAATAATCACGTCCAGAAGGGACAAGACGATGCGGATTTCGCGCGGCAATCGCGATTCCGCACGTCGAACGATTTACGCTAAAAATCAAGAACCCCTGTTTTACTCAGCGGATGACAGTCGACAGAATGCGACGGGGCAGAGTTATTCTTGAAATAATCGAATAGCCCGGGATCATTTTCGTATTAATCCAATATAAACCGGCAAAAAGGGCTATATAACCCCGCTCGAATAGACGCAGAAGGGCTTGCGATGAAGTGTGTGCAGAATAGATGTCTGCGCTAATCTTCAGAATGTAAGGAATATGACTGGATGCTAGCAAACGTTTTAGCGAACATCAAGCATCAACGCGGTGATGCCAAAAATCGTAATGATGAGGACGATTGTTTCAATAAAGGATTCCGGCAACCTTCACATTGATAGCTCATAGCAATAGAGCATTAAACCTCACACGCAGTTATTTTCACCCTGTCTCAACACATTCAATTAAAAATCATTTATTAGTAGTGAGATCCGGGTCGCGTGGCTCTGTTCTTTCCACGACGGGCGGCGCCCCCACTGTTTGCCCCGGACTTTGACGGACGGCCTATCCATGCGCTCCCGAATCGAAGAGCTTCCGACTGTTGCACGGCGCCTGAACGCAGCGCAGATGCTGCTCGCCGGCTCGTCGGTGAGCGCGGTGGCCGCGGCCCTGAACCTGTCCACGGCCACGGTCAAACGCTACAAAGCCATTCTGGACGACGGCGGTCTCGACGCGCTGAGGAAAATGAGTGTCGGCGGCCGGGCGTCCGCGCTCGACGCCGCGGCGCTGGAATGGATCGCGGCCGCCTTGCGTGGTTCCGCGCAAGCACACGGCTTTCCGAGCGATGCATGGACCAACGCGCGCTTGCGCGAGGTGATCGGCGCAAAGTTCGGGGTGCAGTATTCGCGGGTCTATACGTGGCAGATTGCGACGAATCTGGGTCTCGGCCATCGGCTCTCCAAATCGAGCCGATGAGCAAAAGCCGATAAGCGAGCCGATGAACGAGCCCAATGCCCCGCGACCCTCTCCTCAGGAACGCCAGACCTCCTTCAGTCTGCCAAATTCGGCAGGCCGCGTGTAGGACCGATACAGTTCGCCGACCGTGCCAAAAGCCAGCGCCGGCTTGAGGGTCGCGCCGGGCAGCGCCTGCGTGATCCAGTCGTAGGCGTTCATATCCCGTTGCTCGGCATGCACGGCATGCGTCAACGCAATGAGCGCCTTGTCGGCCGAATGATTTCCGAGGTCGACGAAGCAACTCTCGAAAGGGTGTTTCGCGGCAATCATGGGGCGCAATTCGGGGACTCGGGTACTCACATCGATCTCCTGCACAGGTTGTCCCTTTCCGTGTACCAGATCCATGTGACAACGCGTCGAATAACCCGCAGGAATTCGCGGGTGTTCTGCAGACGTCGCCCGGCTGGACGGTCGCCATAACGATGCTGGTGAAAAAACCTGCAGAGAAACGCGGGCCGCCATTGCAAAAAAATGGCCCCGTCATCTTGCGACGACAGGGCCGAATCCCATGTCAAGGAGTAGTCATGGAGGAGACCAGCCGATCTTAGCCGCACACGCGCCACGCCTCCAACCAACCGTTTTCGCTTTGCTTATCCCTGTCCGCGTCAGGTGCATTGCACCGCCGTTCTGCATGGAAAACCCGCCCGGCGTATAACGTTAGAAGGAAAAGTCGCTTCGTCCCGTTGCCATCGGTCACTAAGATGGCGGTTCGAGCCCAGATTGTGCCGGCGGGCCTGCGCGCAGCCCGTGCGCGGCCCCCGGCAGCCGTAACCGAAGGAGCATTTCGTTGACCAGTTTCGATCATCATCGCCGGCCGCTCGTCATCGGCATTGGCGGCACGACGCGAGCGACGTCGTCGACCGAGCGTGCCCTCGGTTTTGCACTGCGCGGCGCAGAAGCCGCCGGTGCGCGCACTCGCCTGTTCGGCGGCACGTTTCTGCATAGCCTGCCGCATTACGCGCCCGAAGATCCGCAACGGACCGCCGCGCAACTCGAACTGATCGAAGCCGTGCGCGAGGCCGACGCGCTGATCATCGCCACGCCTGGTTATCACGGCGGCGTATCCGGCCTCGTGAAAAACGCGCTCGATACGCTGGAAGAGTTACGTGCCGATGAACGCCCCTACCTCGATGGCCGCGCGGTCGGCTGTATCGTCACGGCGTACGGCTGGCAGGCTGCCGGTTCCGTGCTGACGTCGCTGCGCTCGATTGTCCACGCCTTGCGCGGCTGGCCCACGCCGTTTGGCGCCGGCATCAATACGCTCGAAACGCGTTTCGAATCCATCGATAGCTGCTCCGACCCGAAAGTGGTCGATCAGCTTGCCACAGTCGGCCAGCAGGCCGCGCAGTTCGCGCTCGCGTTCAGCGCACACCTCACGCCGAGCCATCTGGGCACAGCCCCCGAAGCACGCAAAGCCAACGTGCTGACGCTTGCCAACTGAGCGCGTAAAAACGACAGTGTCCGCCGTGCCACATGACGGCGGCACACAGCGTGTGCCAAGCAACAGACTGGCTAGGCAGCGCACTCGATACTGATCTCAACGCATCCGGGGCCGCCTCAGCCGAATCCGCGAAGACCGTTCCAGGTCCGCCGTGATTTGCTTGCGACGAATGATTGGTTCACTCGCGAGGCCGCCCGGCCTACGCTTGTTCCTGCCCGCCCACCATCCGGTCGGCACTATGCGTCCAGCTTCATTTGCAACGCATGCGGGCAGAACCATCGTCATGAACATGAATCGACAAGCTATCCAATACAAAGGTTACGAAGTTGCCCCGGTCGCACAGCAACTGCCCAATGGGCTGTTTGCAGCGAATCTCACCATCGGCAAAGCCACTGCAGACCCGAGCCGCGCTTACTCGTTCGACGCGCTCGACTATTTCTTCGACGCGGAACATGCAGTGGCCTACGCGTTTCGCTGGGGACGCATGTGGGTCGACAGCCATCAGTGATGACGCGATTTAAGCGGCTGTGACAGAATAGGCGGCACGTCCCGCCTGGTGTGCTTCACGAAACTACGCATCCCCTGACCGGGCACACCAGGAGATCTCACGCATGACATGGACTGTCGACGAACAGTTAGCCTTGACGGCCACGCAAGCCGTAGCTGCAATCCAGACTGGCCAGCTCAAAGCCACGGACTATATCGCCACGTTACTGGCGCGCGCCGCAGCACTGGCCACCCTCAACGCCTTGACCGCGCTCAACATGGAAGGCGCGCTCGCCGCCGCCCAACGGCTCGACGCGGCGAGCCCTGAAGCGCGCGCGGCATTGCCGCTGGCGGGCTTGCCGATCGTCGTGAAAGACAACATCAATACACAGGGTCTCATGACCTCGGCGGGCACGCCTGCGCTGGAAAGCTTCGTACCTCCCGACAATGCGCCCACTGTGCAACGCCTGCTCGACGCCGGCGCCATTGTGCTCGGCAAGGCCAACATGCACGAACTGGCCGCGGGCATTACCAGCACCAACTTTGCCACGCACGCCGGACCCGTTCGCAATCCGTACGATCCGGGCTTGATTCCAGGCGGCTCGTCGGGCGGCACCGCGGTTGCCATCGCCGCGCGTATCGTGCCGGCGGGTCTCGGCACCGACACCGCGGGGTCCATCCGCATTCCGGCCGCCTTGACGGGCACGGCCGGTTTGCGGCCGTCGGTCGGCGACGGGGGAGCGGAACGCCGCTACCACGATCCGAACGCCGTGGTGCCGCTCAGCCATACCCGCGATACCGTGGGGCCGATGGCGCGCAGCGTCGCCGACATCGCGCTACTGGATGCGGTCGTGACGGGCGCCGGGCCGCTGCCGGAGGTCGCGCTGAACGGCTTGCGCGTCGGCCTGCCTGCTCCGCTATGGGAAGGCCTGGAATACGCGCTAGAAGACGTCGTACGCGCCGCGTTACCGCAACTGGAGGCGGCAGGTGTCACCTTCGTGGACGTCGAGATGGACGGATTGCTGGATCTGAGCGACCCGATTGCCTCCGCAGTCGCGATCCACGAGGCGCACGACGACGTGCCCGCGTGGCTGGTGGCCAACCATGCACCGGTCAAGACCCTCGCAGAGGTGGCTGCGCGCATCGCGAGCCCCGATGTGCGCAGCATTTACGATGTGATCCTCGCGGACCCGCTGGCCCAGCAGTACCAGACTGCGCTCACCGTCTGGCGGCCACAGCTTCAGGCGTTGTATGCGCAGACCTTTGCCACGCATCGCCTCGATGCGTTGCTGTTCCCCACCACGCGCCTTGCCGCGGTGCCGATCGACGATCTGGCTGGCTCGTCGGCGGTGTCGATCAACGGCAATGCGCCCATCGATGAAATGAGCGCCTATCTGCGCAACACCGATCCTGGCAGCAACGCCGGCATTCCCGGCTTGTCGCTGCCAGCCGGTCTGACGACGGAAGGCTTGCCGGTTGGCCTCGAACTCGACGGCCCGCTCGGCAGCGACCGGCGCTTGCTGGCGATAGGCGTGGCGTTTGAACAGGTGCTCGGCGCATTGCCGGCGCCCACGCTTTGATGAGCGCGCGTCATCGCATGGGCCGCGTGGCCGCTCTCATCGTCGTCGCAGTCGCTGCGAGCAGTTGTGCCGTGGTCGAAGCGGCCGATCCCGACGCGCTATGGAAGATCGTCGGCGGACAGTGTGTGCCCGAAGCGCGCGCAATGGGACGGCCAGGTCAATGCACGAGTGTGAATCTCGCGGAGCATTATGCGATCCTGAAAGACATCTTCGGGAGTACGCAGCACCTGCTGATTCCGACTGAGCGTGTCACCGGCATCGAAAGCCCGAGCATACTGGATGCCGATGCGCCCAATTACTGGGCGGATGGCTGGGCCTCGCGCAAGGTCGTGGAAGCATCGCTGAAACAGCCGCTTTCCGCCGGTCAGTTTGGACTCGAAATCAATTCGAAATTCCGCCGCTCGCAGCAGCAACTGCATATTCATATGGACTGCATGCAGATGACCATCATCGCTGCGCTCGCCCCCTACCGCCACCTTCCCCCGAACCACTGGCATTGGGCAACGATCGGCGGCGCGCGTTACCGCATCATGCGCGTCACGAGCCTGTCGCAGCAGGACGACCCATTCCGGCTCGTCGCGCGCGATCATCCGGACCCACAAGCCATGGCGACGCAGACGATCCTCGTGACCGGCGCCGGTCCTTCCGTCGATCAGGAGGGCTGGCTCGTGCTCAATAGCGGCCTCGATGTCGAAAACGGTAGCGGCACCGCAGAAGGCCTGCTCGATCACGCCTGCCGGTTGGCCGACACGCAGTAGCGCCCGCTACGCCCCGTCACCCGGGGTTAAGCGCATTTTTGCAGATGCTTTGCGCAATAAAATGGTTCGTCGTGGACAGCACGCCCCGTAGGATCGGCTTTAACGCGTCTCCTGACGCCTTTCCGAATCCTGACCCGGCTCTATCTGTCCTGCTGATGGCGATCTATCTCGACGACACGCAACGCAAAGCCCTGGCCCGCCTGAGCGCGAGCTGGACCTGGCGCACCGAGTGGCCGACCTGGGTGTTGATCGTCACGATTTACGCTGGATGGTTCGGCGTTGCAACGCATGCACGCAGTCTCGGTCTGCCGCTCACCACGGGTTTGCTGGCACTGCTAAGCACCTGGTACATGTCCCTGCAGCACGAATTGCTGCACGGCCATCCGACCCGCTCTCGTCTTTTCAACGGATTACTCGGCTTCGCGCCGCTGGCGGTCTGGTTCCCATATGGCATCTATCGTGATTCGCATCTGCGGCACCACGACGATCCTCACCTCACGCGCCCCGAACTCGATCCGGAAAGTTACTTCGTCACCAGCACGACGTGGCGACGCGCCGGTGCCGCGACCCGTGCGTTGCTGATGCTGCGCAACACCTTCGCCGGGCGACTGCTGGTTGGCCCCGCCTTCGCGATTGCTGCGACCCACCTCGATGCCGTGCGCAAGGTCGCCCGAGGCGACTGGCGCGACGTGCCGCTGTGGGTTGCGCATGGCGCGTCGCTGGCCGGGCTGGTGTGGTGGCTGCACAGCGCGTGTGGAATACCAGCGTGGCTGTTTGTCCTCGGCGTGGGTTACGGCGCCCTGTCGCTGGGGTCGGTCCGCTCGTTTCATGAACATCGCGTGGCCGGCGCCGTCGAACACCGTACCGTCCTGAATGAAGCCGCGTGGTTCTGGCGCGTACTGTTCCTCAACAATAATTTTCATTTAGTACACCATGACTTGCCGCATGTGCCGTGGTACGCACTTCGGCAAGTTTATGAAACGTATCGTCAGCAATACGTGGAGCGCTCAGGCGGCTTTGTGGTGAGAGGTTACGGCGAATGGCTGAAGCGTTATGCGTTCGCGCCGGTAGCCAGCCCGGTGCATCGAAATCTGTCCGATGTCGTCCCAAACGATCTGCCTGTTTCCGGCGGCTTTGCGGGTAAATTGCGGGCACACACGCAACGCACCCCTCTAACTTTTCGCCGATAACAGTTCGGCGCGCTTGCGCTGCAGGAACCGGCGCACGGCCGGATCACGCTCAAGTCCAATCGCGAGATCGTACGCATCAAGCGCTTGCGTCCTCACGCCGGCACGCGCGAGCAGATCCGCACGCGCCGCCCAGTACGGCTGGTAGTCCACCAGCCGCGGATCGTTTGCGTACGGCTCGAGCGCGTCGAGTGCGGCCTGCGGACCGTCCCGTTCCGCCAGCGCGATCGCCCGGTTGACCGCCACCACCGGCGACGCAGCAATCGCGAGCAGCGCATCGTAGAGCAGCACGAGCTCGTCCCAGTTCGGACGACGCGTCAGGCAGCGGTGAACGTGCGCCGACTGCAGTGCGGCCTCGAGCTGAAAGCGTCCGATTGCGTTAAATGCGTTAGCACGCCGCAGCAATGCATTGGCTGCGTCGATCATCGGCGTATTCCAAGTCACCGGGTCCTGAGCCGACAGCGGCACGTAGTCGCCGGCCGCATCGCGTCGCGCATCGCGGCGTGCCTGTGCGTACAGCATCAGCGCGAGCAGACCCAGCGTCTCTGGCTCCTCGGGCATCAGTTCGACAAGCAGGTGTGCCAGGAATAACGCTTCTGCGACGAGATCGCGCTGCTCGGTATCGCCGCCGACCGGATCGCTCCAGCCCTGCGCATACACCGCGTAGACGGCTTCCAGCACCGCTGCGAGCCGGCCGGGAAGCTCCTCGCGTTCCGGTACGCTGAATGGGATGCGCGCTTCGCGGATCTTGTTCTTCGCCCGCACGAGGCGCTTGCTCATCGCGGCAGGCGACATCAGGAACGCGGAGGCGATCGTCCTGGCTTCGAGCCCTAGCACCACTTGCAGCATCAGCGGCGTGCGAATCGCGGCCTCGAGCGCAGGGTGCGTGCACGCGAACAGCAGGGCAAGCCGCCGGTCGGGCAACAGACCTGCTTCACGCTCGTCGATCTCGTCGGCGAGGATCGCGAGCTGGTTCGCCACTTCGTCGCCGATACGCCGATGACGCACGCCATCGAGCGCCCGGCGGCGCGCAACCGTCATGAGCCACGCCTCGGGATTCGCGGGGCAGCCTCGCGTGGGCCAGTCCGCGAGGGCGGCCGCAAACGCGTCGGCCAGCGCGTCCTCGGCGGCGGCGACGTCGCGCGTGCGCATCGCCAGCAACGCGACGAGCTTGCCGTAACTGCGGCGAGCGACCGCCTCGGCGGTCGCATGCGCGGCGGCGCCAGCGTCAGGGCCGCCGCCGGAAGGACTCATGCAACAGAAGGCGCGTCGTAGGGGGCCGTCCAGACCGGGCGCACTTCCATGAGGCCGTGCGCCGCGCCGGGACACCGCGACGCCCACGCGATCGCCGCGTCCAGGTTGGGCACGTCGATCAGGTAGTAACCGGCGAGCTGCTCCTTCGAATCGGAATACGGTCCGTCAAGCACCTGCGGCTTGCCGTCGACGAGCCGTACCTTGGTAGCCATGCTCGTGTGTTGCAGCCGGTTGGCGCCCACCAGCACCTCCGCTTTTTTCAGCGATTCGGTGTACGCCTGATACGCGGCGACCCCTTGCTGCCGCTCGCTATCGGTCATCTGGTTCCAGCCGTTTTCTTCCGAATAGATCATCAACAGGTATTGCATTTGAGTCTCCGTCATGAGGTTAAGGCGGTTGGATCGAATTGGGCCGCCATCACAATGACGCTCGGGGCGCGTGCTAACGGACAGGTGACGTTGAATAAATACCGCTTTCCGCACGGATTGGGACCCTGTCGTCGAGGATATCTGGCTTCCAGCGTCCCAACCTCGATCAAAAAATGTTTGAGAAGAAGTGTCCGACGATTCCAGTGATCCCTTTGCCGACCACTCTACGCGCAACCGGTCCATATTGCGCCGCGATCATTCAAGAAAACTAAATGATATCCCCGCATTTTTGGTCTTTCTGTATTCGGAACGGAATTCTATAGTGCGTTCTGAGGGGTCGACGCATTGGGCATCGACCCGCGAAGAAACAGGAGATTGAACATGCACCGCTTGACAGGAAAAGTCGCCATCGTCACTGGAGCCAGCGCAGGCATCGGTCGTGCTGCCGCACGATTGTTCGCCGCAAAGGGCGCAAAAATCGTGGTGGCGGCACGCCGCGAAGCTGAACTCGACGCGCTCGTAGCCGAGATCGCTCGCGACGGCGGGCGGCTGTTTCGCTGGCAGGAGATGTGTAATCCGAAGCATTCGCCAAGGCGCTGGTCGCCCTCGCCGTCAGCCGCTTCGGCCTCTCGACATCGCGTACAACAATGCGGGCACGCTCGGTGAAATGGGTCCGTCCACCGAGGTTTCGGAAGCAGGCTGGTCAGCCACGCTGGCCACCAATCTGACGAGCGCGTTTCTCGGCGCCAAGCATCGGATCCCTGAAATGATCAAGCACGGCGGTGGGTCGATCATCTTCACCTCGACCTTCGTCGGCTACTCGTTCGCGTTCCCGGGGACGGCCGCCTATCCGGCGAGCAAAGCCGGACTGATCGGACTAACGCAAACGCTCGCGGCTGAATATGGCCCGCAAGGCGTGCGTGTCAACGCGATTGTGCCGGGCGCAGTGGACACGGAAATGTATCGCGGTATGAACGATACGGCCGAATCGCAGACATTCGTGACGGTCTGCACGCGCCCAAGCGCGTCGCGAAGCCGGAAGAGCTTGCGCGCTCGGCGCTCTACCTCGCTTCCGACGATTCGTCCTTTGTGACAGGTACGGCTTCACTGGTCGACGGCGGGACCTCGATTACGCGCACATGAGCGTTCGAGGACGGCATCTTCAGGGCTGCAAATCATCGGTGACGCCGCGCGAACGCGCGGTAAGCCCATGCCCGGTTCTTTCGGTGTCTCGTTCGACGCTGCGTCACCGCACCTCAGCGCTCCTGATCGCACCAGCCTGCGTCAGCCACAGCCCGGACCTGCCGTGACGCTGCAAGCATTCGTCGGTACTTCTGCTCCTCCAACCATTGCAGCGATTCCTGCACAACTCCGGCCGGAACGTCGTTGAACGACGCGTTACGAATCAGCGTCTCGCTTGCCGCGATGTCGTTGAACGTCCCCAGCTTGTTCTGCACCGTCGTCAAATCCTTGATCGTGCGATCGTGCCTATCCTTGAGGACAGGCTGAAAAAACTCGAGCAGATACCGCAGCTTCTTGCCGGCCTTTCGAACGTCGTGCAGGTCTTCCTCGTGGGTAGTCTCACTCCGTGCCGCACGCCTGCTTCGCTTTTGCAGCGTGCGCTGTGCCAGGCGAACCCGCTTCCTTGCAAAGGCCCGGATGGGTAGATCGCTGCAACGCGATTGCAGCATGGTTTGCGCGCGAAGCGAGACATCCGTCAAGAACGCCTCGACATCAGCGCTTTGGATCACGGCCTGGCTATCCACCACCGCCTCCGCACGCTTCTGTCGCACGGCTGCTACGAGCGGTTCGATCGATGCGCCGGACTCCTGTGCGGCTTTCAGGAGATCGCCGGCAATGTCCCAGTCACGCGTCCCACCTGCCACCGCGGCGAGACGCCGGAGTTCTTCGGTGGCTTGCGTGGCAACGTCCTCTCCGAGGTAGGGCGAGTAAGCCCAGTAAAGCGCACGAAGCCTTCTGAAGGCGATTCGAAGTTGATGAAATCCCTCGGCATCGCTTTGGGTGGATAACGCTTTCGACCTTTGCAAGGCCTCGGCTATCACCGGCGTCGCCAGCGATGAGAAGGTATCGGCAATGGTGCTCGATTTGGTGAGCGACGAACCGGCCGGCCGCCGGTTGACTTTGAAGCGAGTGTTTGGCCGGGGTAACGGCCAGTCACCATCCAGATCCATTTCAGCCTCAGGTGGGACAGAGGGATATGTTTCGCCAAGACATTACCACGTCGATATTCGTGCGCCACCATTTTTGTGACGATTTGATGAATCGTCTCTTGATGTTTCGTACAAATTTCGCCCGCAATTCACCACGTCGCCGGGCGTCCGGTGTTCTATATTAGGAAGCTTGGCTCCGTCTATCACTGTCTGACACGCTGGCGCGTCGCGCGCGCCTCGAAAATATCTGGGAGTAGGGTTTGAAAAAACGTGCCACCGTGATCTGTCGCAGAGGAAAACGCATCCTCCTCGTCACACGCAGTCAGTCGAAATGGGCATTGCCGGGCGGGATTTTGAAGCGGGGAGAACATCTCTCGCACGCCGCGCTTCGGGAGCTCAAGGAAGAAACGCGGCTTTCGGGCAAATCAGCCAAGTATCTGTTCGATCTCCGCGGCAAGCAGAAACACCATCACGTGTTTGCCTGCGAAATCTCGAATCGCGCGAAAGCTCGCCCCAGCAACGAAATAGCCGAGTGTCGCTGGGTTCACCTCGATGACATTCGTGGCCTCATGACCAGTGGGCCGACGACCGACATCGTGAAGCTCATGAGTCAACGTCGCAGGAAGTAGCCGGGCATCCAGCGCGAGAGGTGCATGCCCAACCGGCAGCAACCTGAGCAGTCGGCCATTTGCGGCCTGGAATGGCGAGTGCGGCAATGGATCGCCGTCCACAAATGCGCTCGCGCATCGCACCGCGAAGTCGAAAGTGGAAAATGATGATAGAAAATCACACTACGCCCCCTGCGAATACGTCACGGAAGCAGTCTGCTGGCCACCTCGATCCGCACCCCGAACTTCTGCGCAGATCGCCTCGATCAAAAGTTTCTCGAGTGTCGGGTCCGAGTAATGTGAATGCCATGTTGCAGTCGGATGATGGTCCTGTCGACGCGGCCAGCGAGGGCGCGTGCAACTCACCGCGTTGCCCAGGAGAACCGCCATGACTGAGATCTATCAAGCCGTTGACACCGAAGCGCTTGCCGAGCGACAACGTCGCCTTCAGGCAGACCTCATTGATGCCTACGATGAAGAACTTGAACTGGAGGTGGACGATCGCCGCCAGGACGGCGTCACGGACCTTATCGAGGACGCGCGCGTTTCACGCAGACTCTATTTCCGGGAGCTCTTCCGCTTGCAGGGCGAACTGGTGAAGCTGCAGGACTGGGTTCAGCACACCGGTTACCGGATGGTAGTGATCTTTGAAGGACGGGACGCCGCCGGCAAGGGCGGCGTGATCAAACGGATCACACAACGGCTGAATCCGCGCGTATGCCGCGTCGTGGCGCTACCCGCACCCAATAACCGTGAGCGCACCTAATGGTATTTCCAGCGTTATACGCAACATTTACCGGCAGGCGGTGAGATCGTGCTGTTCGATCGCAGTTGGTACAACCGCGCGGGAGTGGAACGCGTCATGGGATTCTGCACTGATGAAGAGTACGAAGAGTTTTCTCGCTCGGTCCCTGAGTTCGAACGAATGTTGGTTCGCAGCGGCATCCAGATCATCAAGTACTGGTTCTCGATCACGGACGACGAACAGGAAATGCGTTTCCAGGCACGGGTTCAAGATCCGCTCAAGCAGTGGAATTTCAGCACCATGTCGAATCGTTTCAGAAGGGCATCGGTAAGCTGACAGGCGGTCGCGTACCGAAAGTATGCGCAGGCATGCAGGCCTATTTCCGCGACCTCTTCGATCATCTCGAGCGGATTGTGCGAACCATCGAAGGACGCCGTGAAATGGTCGTGACTGCGGTTCAGGTCAACCTTGGGATGATCTCGCTCGCCGAGAACGAAGTGACCAAGCGGCTGGGGTCATTCGCTGCGCTATTTGCCGTGCCGACCATGATCGCCGGTATCTACGGAATGAATTTTCAGGAAATCCCTGAGTTGCACTGGCAGTTCGGTTATCCCGCCTGCATTGCGGTGATGGTCATGATCGACGCCCTTCTCTTCCGGCGCTTCCGGAAAGCGGGCTGGATGTAAAGCGCGTCGCAGCCGTGTAATCAGATGTTCGTGGTGTCCCAACCTGGAAACATTTCGCTCCGTGAGATGCCGGAGGCCGCGACGCAATCGCCAATATCACCCATCCTGCCCAAACCGCCTGCCGCCGATCACCCGATGCGGCCACGGCGACGCAGTTGCGTCCCAATCTCCATGATCCGGGCCTCGCCCGTACGCAACGCCTCGGCTGACGTATGAACCGAGTAGTAGCCGAGCACGAGAGTGTGCAGATGCGGGACCGCTGAGCCGAGCACGAACTCCGTGTCTTCCTCGGCGGTAAAGGCCAAAACGTCGTCAGACCCGTCAAACACGACCAGTTCGTTGGTGATACCTTCGTCACCGACGCGCAGTGCGCCGCGTTGAACACTCAGCCAGGCGACGCTATGGCCAGCCGGTGGCGTGTATTGCCACCGCTCGCCAGCCGAAAGCCGCACGAGCAGATAGTTGATGTCCGAGGGTGCGGGCACCGGGCTTTCAGCGTTTTCATATCGCCCCAGGATAACGCGGGCCGGACCGACATGAGGGATCTCGTTCCCCGATAAATACTGACTACGGGGCTCGGCCAATTCCAGTTCGGGCGGCAGCGCGATCCATAGCTGGAAACCGCGCACCGGACCGTCGCCTCGTGCGCGGCCATCGTGCCACACGCCCCTCCCCGCATTCATCCACTCGACGCCGCCGGCGGGCATGATCCCTGATGCGCCTGTCGTGTCCTCATACTCGACTTCGCCTTCCAGCAGCACGGTGGTCGTGGCCAGGCCGGAGTGCGGATGCATGGAAAACCGCATCTCCGCTTCCACCGAACTATCGAAGTAGTCGAGAAAGACAAAAGGTTTTAGCAGCGCTCCCAGGTCGGACGGGCTGACCAGCCGCTTGACGGGACCGTGTTGCCGACCCGCCGTGCGGGCGACAATCGCTTTGCCGTCTCTCAACGGACTGGTGGTTAGGGCAGTTGTTTTCATATCGAGCCATGCTCCATCTTCTGCATTACTGAATGAATGCACAATCGCCCGCCGGATCAGGCTGACGATCGTCTCGACGAGTCTGTCTTCCTAGCTCGCATTCAGCGCCGAGACGCCCGTCGCGGTACGCCGCGCACGTGCATCCAGGCTTAGCGCGCCAGCACCGAAATAAGTGATCTGCAGCAGGCCGCCGGCCATCATCACGTTCTTCAGGAAGTGGATCATCTGGTTTTGATCCGCGAAGTTGTGATGAAAGAACATCGCCGTCACGACACAAAAGACTGCCATCGCCAACGACACGGTCCGCGCCCGGTAGCCCGACAGCAGCAGCAGGCCGCCGCCCAGTTCGGTCAGCACGGCAATGACAAACGCGAGAGGCGGCACGGGCAGCCCCATCGCCGCAATATAGCCAACCGTCGCACCATACGCGGCGAGTTTGCCCAGCCCGCTCATAACAAACGGTGCGCCAATCAGAATGCGGCCCAACAGCGGAAGAAATTTAAAGCGTTCCATTACGAGCTCCAGAAATGAATGTGCGTAGGTGGACAACAAAAAAGGGGTTAGCTGGCGTCCACCATCACCAGCTCAGAATCTTCAAGAGCGGAAATCTGTACCGCGGCGACCTGCGTGATCGCCACGCCGTCCAGCGGCCCAACCGGTTCGCCGTTGACTTCAATGCGCCCGGAGGCGACGACGAGGTATGCACGACGTGCTGGACCTAGTTCGTACTGAGTGCTTTCGCCTGTCTTTAGCAGCGCGCCGAGCACGCGCGCATCGGCGCGAACAGGAAGCGCCGCGTCATCGCTCGCGAATCCGCTGGCAAGGACCACGAATCGTCCTGAGCGGTCGTCTTTTGGAAATGGCCTCGTGTCCCAGGCGGGCTCGCCACCCGTTTCACGCGGCCGCAGCCAGATCTGAAAGAGCTTGAGCGGCACCTCGCCGCGGTTGAATTCCGCGTGACGTATGCCCGTTCCGGCACTCATCACCTGAACATCGCCTGCTTTTATGGTTCCTTCGGATCCCAAAGTATCCCGATGCCCAAGCAGGCCCTGACGCACATACGTGATGATTTCCATGTCACGGTGCCCGTGCATGGGGAAACCGCTGCCCAGTGCGATCTCGTCGTCGTTCCAGACGATCAGCGGACCCAGCGCGGCGTGCGCGGGATTGCCATCGGCGCCGACTGCGAAATGGTGCTTCGCGCGCAGCCAGCCGAGATCCGCCCGGTCCAATGATTTCCACCGCCTGTGTGTGAGCATGTCCGTCTCCGTTTCCCGCCATCGCCACTGCAACGCTGATGCGCTGCGCCACCCGTCAAAGACAGCGTGGGTTCGAGCGATGAGACGGATGCTATATTCGCAACGAACCCGTGCCTATCTCCTATACTGAAACGCATCGTTGCCGCAGATAGAACGATAAGAAGGAGTTCAACGCTGCATGAACGCCATCACTGATCTCAACGATCTTCGGTTCTTCGCAGAGGTGGTCGAGCGAGGAAGCTTCACGGCCGCCGCGCGCAGCCTCGGCCTGCAGACGTCGAAACTCAGCCGGCGCATTCGCGCTCTGGAGGAGGAACTTGGCGTCCGCCTGCTCAATCGCACCAGCCGCAGCCTGTCTTTGACGGAGACCGGTCGGCAGTTCCACCAGCACTGCCTTGCGCTGGTGGCGGAAGCAAAGGCCGCCAAAGATATCGTGGACCGCACGCGCTCGAGGCCCCAGGGCACCGTCCGTATTGCCTGCCCTGTGGCCTTACTGGAGTCCGGCATCTCCACGATCATCGCGCGGTTCGTACAGGACAATCCCGATGTCCAGGTGCTGCTGGATGCCACCAACCGCCGCGTGGATGTCGTCGAGGAAGGTTTGGACTTTGCCATCCGCGTCAGGCTTCCGCCGTTGGAGAACACCGATCTCGCGGTGCGCCAGTTGGGCCTGTCGATCCACATTCTGGTGGCCAGCCCCGCGTTGGCGGCGCGTCATCCGGTGCCCACCTCGATCGATTCCGTGCAGGCGTGGCCCACCCTTTCGATGGCGAGCAGCAGCGAGCGCTTCGTCTGGAATCTGGTCGACGCCGAAGGGCGCGTGACACCATGGACGCATCAACCGCGCCTCGCGACCGACGACCTGGCGAGCCTTCGGGTCGCGGCAATAGCAGGCGTTGGCGTGGCCATGCTGCCAAGGGAACTGGTCGAGGCGGATCTTCAGAGGGGCCGCCTGCAGCACCTGCTGCCAGGGCTGTCCAGCACGCCGGGGCTCGTGCACGCGATCTTCCCCACGCGCCGGGGCATGGTCCCAGCCGTGCGTCAGTTGCTCGATGCGCTCGTTGCGGGATTCGAGGATCTGGGTCGCCAGCGGCAGAGTGGCCACCGGCAACAACCACAGTGACAAGGTATCCAGACGAAATGCGTTATGCAGCGAGAAAACCACCGTCCACGGCGAGCACAGCGCCCGTGACGAGCGAGGACCGATCCGACAGCAGCCATTCCGCGGCGGCCGCAAGCGCATTCATTGAGGCTTGCGCGCTGATCATCAGCGCGCCGCATAGGACACGCGCCCGCGTGTGTCCCGCGAGCATGATCGCGCAGGGCAGTTCAATAAGGCTTGTCGCCGAGAATGGTGGCGCGGTGCATGACACGTCGCGCGGGACGGTAGTCGTCGAGTGCGTAGTGGCTGGTAGAACGGTTGTCCCAGAACGCCACGTCGCCCAATGCCCAGCGCCAGCGTACGCTGAATTCCGGGCGCGACTGGTGCGCAAACAGGAAGTTGAGCAACGCCTTACCCTCTTCTTCCGGTAAATCGTCGATCTCGGTGGTGAAACCCTCGTTGACGAACAGGCCCTTGCGCCCGCTTTCCGGATGGGTTCGGACCACCGGATGACTCAACGGCGGGTTCTTGAGCCGCGTCTCATCCCAACGCTGCCGGTCCGATTCGGTGAGACCGAAACGTTTGAGCGGGAAGTTCTTGGTGAAATCGTGCGTTGCAGTCAGCCCTTCCAGCAAAGCCTTCATCCTCCCGGATAGCGCGTCGTACGCCGCAAAGCTGCTCGCCCACAGCGTGTCGCCGCCGCTTTCCGGCAACTGACGCGCGGCAAGCACACCGCCCAGCGGAGGGGTCTGCGTGAATGTCACGTCGGTGTGCCAGACGGCATTGTCTTTGAGGTCGAGCGCGTCGGTATCCAGCACCATGATCTCACTCGCCTCAGGGTGTTGCGGATAGATGGGATGCGTGTGCAGGTCGCCAAATTGCCCAGCGAAATCGCGCTGTTGTCGTGGGCTGATGCGCTGGTTGCGAAAAAACAGTACCTGATGGTGCGCCAACGCTGTCCGGATCTCGTCCCGCGTGTCCTTATCGACGGGTTGTGCCAGATCGATACCCTCCACCAACGCACCGAGCGCCGGCGTCAGACGGATGAAATTCAAACTCACTCCCTACTCCTTCAAAGCACCGATGCTTCGGCTGCGTAACCAACGCACATTTTCTGCACAAATCGACGCAAACCCAACCAACAAGAAATCATTTACTTAGAAACTTCCGGCAGATCGAATGCCCGTCAACGCGATCTCTAACATGCTCATTTGATATGTTTATCTAAATATACTATTTAGCCTTTGCATAACGTGATGCTAGCCTCGATACGTCAGGTGAATGTGTCACTGTGCGATTCATCTGCTTGAGCACCTATCTATCCACCCGAACGGATAACTGCCAGGAACTAACGTGAGCGTCGAATTCATCGGCATGATTCAGCAACGCAAGGTGTCGGAAACGCACCTTCCGAAAGGCCCCGCTGTCGACATCGATTACGTGCGTGCATTCGCCGAGGCGCATGAAAACGCCGGGTTCGACCGTATTCTCGTCCCGCACAGTTCGACCAGTCCGGACGCGACCGTCACGATTGCGTATGCCGCAAGTGTCACGTCACGCGTTCATTTCATGCTGGCGCATCGCCCCGGCTTTGTCGCACCGACGCTCGCCGCCAGGCAACTCGCCACACTCGACCAGTTTTCCGGTGGCCGGCTCGCGGTGCACTTCATCTCCGGCGGCAGTGACGAGGACCAGCGGCGCGACGGCGACTTCCTGAGTCACGACGAACGATATGCGCGGACCGACGAGTATCTGGAAGTGCTGCGCCGCGTCTGGACCGAAGACGGGCCCTTCGATCACGAGGGTCGCTTCTACCGCTTTGAGCGTGCGTTTTCCGAGGTCAAACCTAAACAGAGCCCGCACGTGCCCATCTATTTCGGCGGCGCGTCGCCGCCCGCGCTCGCGTTGGCCGGCAAGCATGCCGACGTTTATGCCCTGTGGGGCGAATCAAAACAGCAGGTGCACGAGCAAGTGACACGGGTACGCGCAGAGGCCGCCAAACACGGCCGCACGGTACGCTTCTCGGTGTCTTTCCGGCCTATTCTTGCAGCGACGGAAAACGCCGCCTGGGAACGCGCCGAACACATCCTCGACGAGACCCGCCGCCTGCGCGTCGAACACGGATTCTCACGCGGCGGCCCGCAGCAAAGCGAAGGTGCGCGGCGCCTGCTCGCCGCGTCGGGCGACGGTGTCCGTGCTGACGATCGTCTGTGGACAGCGGTGGCTAAAGAAATCGGCGGTCGCTCGAATTCGACGGCGTTGGTGGGGACCCCCGCGCAGGTTGCGCAGACGCTCGCCGAATACTACGAACTCGGTGTTACGACCTTTCTCATCCGCGGCTTCGATCCGCTCGAAGACGCCATCGACTATGGCCGTGAACTCATCCCCGCCACACGCGAGTTGACTTCGCACCTGCATCACGCCGCCTGAGAGCAAGGGTCCCGACAACATGAGTACGCCAAGCGCCGTTCTACCCTCCATCCCGTTTCACGACACGCCTGTGCGCAAATTCTGGTTCGACGACGATGCCGCGCCACAGCGTTCGTTCGCGCAAGAGCGTCTGCATCGGCAGCAGCGTCTTGCCGGCGCGTTCCGCCTGTTTGCACGCGCCGGCTTTTCGCAAGGTCTCGCGGGACATATCACCGCCCGCGATCCCGAATGGACCGATCATTTCTGGGTCAACCCGCTCGGCCGCCATTTTGGCCGTATCCGTGTTTCCGATTTACTGCTCGTCAACCGGCACGGTGAAATCGTGATCGGCGACGCGCCGTTGAATCAGGCGGCCTTTGCGATTCATGCCGCGATTCACGAGGCGCACCCCGAGATCGTCGCGGCTGCCCATACGCATTCGCTGTACGGCAAGGCATGGTCCACACTAGGCCGTAAGCTCGATCCGCTTACGCAGGATTCCTGTGCGTTCTACGAGGACCACGCACTGTTCGACGATTTTCGTGGCGTGGTGCTCGACACGACCGAAGGCGCACGTATCGCCGAGACGCTAGGCACACACAAGGCAGTGATCCTGAAGAATCACGGCATCCTGACCGCGGGTCCGTCGGTGGAAGCCGCCGCGTGGTGGTACATCGCACTGGAAAACGCGTGCCATACGCAACTGCTGGCCGAAGCCGCCGGCACGCCACAACCCATTCCTCACGATATCGCCGCATTGACGCATCAGCAGGTGGGTCGCAACGGTGCGCGCCATTCATTCAACAGCCTGTACGAAGACTTGCTCGACACTCAAAAGGATCTGCTCGATTGACGGCCATTCATAAGCTGCGACAGTTTGTCGGCGAAATTGCGGAACTGGTCGATTCGAATGCAGCGGAACACGCGCTGCTCCACTACGGCAAAGACGCGTTGCGCCAACTGATTCGCGTCGACGACTGGCTGCCTGAGGCCTACGCGCGGCCATCTCCCGAGCGTTATCAGCAATTCCTGCTTTACGCGGACGCGCGACAACGCTTCAGTGTAGTCAGCTTCGTTTGGGGACCGGGTCAGCAGACGCCGATTCACGACCACACCGTGTGGGGTCTCATCGGCGTGCTGCGCGGCGCCGAACTGGCTGCGCCCTATGCGCGCCGCGACGATGGCTCGCTTCATCCAACCGGCGATGAAGTGCGTCTCGAGGCGGGAGACGTCGAAGCCGTGTCGCCCGCCATCGGCGATATCCATCGCGTTCGCAATGCCTACGACGACCGCACGTCGATCAGCATCCATGTGTACGGCGCGAATATCGGCGGTGTGCGGCGCTCGACCTACTCGCCTGACGGCGTGCCAAAACCTTTCATCTCCGGCTACTCGAACCAGACGCTCCCCAATCTGTGGGACCTCAGCAAGGAACTGCTTCGTCCATGACGTCATACCCTGTTCGCACTTATAGAGACGTGCAACAAGCTTTGCTTGCGCGGCACGAAATTGCGCTGCTGGATACGCGCGAGGAAGACCCGCACGCGCGGTCCCACCCGTTGTTCGCCGCGAATTTTCCGCTGTCGAGGATCGAACTGGATGCCTATACCCGTTTGCCACGGCGCGACGTGCCGATCGTGCTGTTCGACGCCGGCGAAGGACTTGCCCAGCGCGCCGCCGACATTCTCACGTCGCTCGGCTACACCCAACTCGCCTTGCTCGAAGGCGGCCTCGACGGCTGGATTCGCTCCGGCGGCGAAGTCTTCCGCGATGTGAATGTGCCCAGCAAGGCGTTTGGCGAGTTCGTGGAAGCGCAACGGCATACGCCCTCGCTGTCGGCGCAGACGGTCAGCACGTTGCTCGCGGAGGGTGACGACGTGGTGGTGCTGGATGCGCGGCGTTTCGACGAATACCAGACCATGAATATTCCCGGCAGCATCAGCGTGCCTGGTGCGGAACTCGTGCTAAGAGCGCGCGCGCTCGCGCCGGATCCGAAGACGCGCGTCATCGTCAATTGTGCGGGGCGCACGCGCAGCATCATCGGCACGCAGTCGCTGGTGAATGCCGGCTTGCCGAATCCGGTCGCCGCGCTGCGCAATGGCACGATTGGCTGGACGCTCGCAGGGCAAACGCTCGAACATGGCAGCCAGCGACGCTTCGATCCGCAGGCCGGTCTGGACCACAGCCATCTCGACACGTCGCGCGGCCCGTCCCGCGCACTTGCGGAACGGGCGGGCGTGCGGCGCGCGACACTGGTTGAAGCGGCTCGCTGGGCAGCGGATTCCGCACGCACCACCTATCGCTTCGACGTGCGCACGCCAGCCGAATACGAGCGCGCTCATGCGCCTGGTTTTCAGGGCGCGCCCGGCGGCCAGCTCGTCCAGGAGACAGAGATGTTCGCGCCGGTACGCGGCGCGCGCGTCGTGCTGTTCGACGACGACGGCGTGCGCGCGAACATGACGGCGTCGTGGCTCGCCCAAATGAATATCGAAGTCTATGTCGTCGACGATGCGTCGGCGGCAGATCTCAGCGCCAGCGGCGCATGGCGCGGCGCGAAACCCGAGCCCGCATCAACACCGCACGTTCGGCCGGATGAACTTGCTGCGCTTCTCGCGGACCCGGCCAGCGGCACGCTTGTGATCGACGTAACGTCGAGCGCGAATCATGTGAAAGCGCATATTCCGGGCGCGCACTGGCTCGTGCGTTCGCGGCTGTCACAAGGCGCCGAAGACCTGCGCGCGCTATCCGATGCCAAACGCTACGTGCTCACCTGCGGAACCAATGCACTGGCGCCCTTCGTCGCACCGGAAATCGCGGCGTTGACGGGCAAGCCAGTCCATGTGCTCGAAGGCGGCACGACAGCGTGGATTGCAGCGGGCTTGCCCACCGAAAGCGGCGATCAGCGCCTTGCTTCGCCGCGCATCGATCGATACCGGCGTCCGTACGAGGGCACCGACAATGCGCAAGAGGCGATGACCGCGTATCTGGAATGGGAGTATGGTCTCGTCGCGCAACTCGATCGGGACGGTACGCACGGCTTTTTCGTGATCTAAGGCCGTGATCGACACGAGCGCTCCGACGCGGCCGCTTGCGTTCTCTCGTACTCAGGCCGCCCGGGAAAGATGGGCCGCCTTGAAGCGCTGCTCGACACTTTGCGCGAGGACTTGCAACGCGGACTCGAATTTCCCAAGTGCACGTGCGCGTACGATCCACACCGTAATTTCCGGTTTGAAATCGCTGACCTGAATTACATCAAGCTGCGCGGCGTGTGCGCTCACGCGCAACAGCGGCTGCGGCACCAGCCCTAGTCCGACGCCATCGGCCACGAGACCCAGTTGCAACTCCGTACCCAGCGTTTCCAGATTGAGCTTCAGCACATGGCCTTGCGCCGCGAGCGTTTGCTGCAATCCTGCGCGAAAGCCGCAGCCATCCGGATTCAAGACCCAGCCGTACGACTGGCATTCCGCCAAGGTATGCGCACGGCGTTTCAGGCTGCCCTTGCGAGCCACCATCGCCATCTTCAGATCGCCGAGCATCTGTCCCGACAGCGCTTCCGGCAACACGCGATTGGATGGCAGCAGGACGATCGCCGCATCCATTTCGCCGTCTTCGACCTTCTGCAACAGTGGATTGCCCCACCCCGTCGATACCCTTGCCTGCAATTCCGGATGCGCGCTGCGCAGCGCGTGCAATGCCTTCAGCATCGCGACATCGGCAACCGTTTGCGCGACACCGAGCCGCAGCACACCTGTCAGCGGCGCCTCGTCGGCGACGAGGTGTCTGAGTGCATCCACTTCACGCACGATTGCGCGACATTGATCGTAGACCGCCCGCCCCATTGGAGTGGTCTTCAGCGGCTTGGTATTGCGGTCCAGCAGTTCGACGCCGAGCGCTTCTTCGAAGTTCTGGATACGGCGCGTGACCGCAGGCTGGGTCAGTGCAAGCGATTCGGCTGCCTGACTGAGCGACTGATTACGCACGGCGGCGACGAAAGCCTCGATGTCATCGAGTTTCATTGATTGATTCCAGCCTGGAATAGTGAAAAGACCATGAAACAGGGTGCTGCCGTGAGCTTAACGCGGTCTCACGCTTCCGTTCAAGCGTGCCAATGCTGTTCCATTTGCATATTAACTTAGCAGAACAATGCGTTTGCCTTATAGAAGAGGCGTACGTATTGTGTGCTTTTGCGCCACCGCACTTTCACCGCGCGTTCAACAGCCGACTTCTCATGACCCAATCTGCCGATCGTTTCTTGCGTCGCTGTCTTTCGTACCTTCTATCAGGCGTTCTGGCCGTTACCGTAGCGCAGGCCGCCTTTGCCGACGCGCCGCTGAAAGTCGGCGATCAGCAATTGCAGACGCGCGGCGTTCTCGAAGCGTCCGGTCAATTGAAGGATGTCCCGTACCAGATCGAATGGTTCAACTTCCCCGCTGCACAGCCGCTCGGCGAGGCGCTCAATGCGGGCGCGATCGACGTCGGCGGCCTTGGCGACGCACCGCTGATTTTTGCCTATGCAGCGGGGGCGAGAGTGCGCGCGGTGGCCGCGACGCGCTCGACACCGATCGACCTCGCGATCATCGTGCCCGACGGCTCGCCGATCAAATCCGTCGCCGATCTCAAGGGCAAGCGCATCGCCACGACTCGCGGCTCGATTGGCCACTATCTGGCCATCGCGACCCTCGAGCACGCAGGCATCAAGCTATCGGACGTATCGCTGCGCTTCATGCAACCGGCCGACGCCAAAGCCGCGCTCGCGTCGGGCGATGTCGATGCATGGTCCACGTGGGATCCTTATGTCGCGCTCGCCGAGCAGCGCGATCACGACCGCAGCATCGCCAATGGGGTCAATCTGTCTTCGGGTCTCAGCTTCCAGGCGGCGACCGAGTCGTCGATCAAGGAAAAGCAACGCGAAATCGCGGACTTTCTGATACGCGTCGCGGCGGCGCAGCGCTGGGCGTTGTCGCATCCGGATGAAGTGGCCGCAATGCAGTCGAAAGTCACAGGCTTGCCGCCGGACGTGTTGAAGACGGTGTATCAGCGCGCACAGCTGCACCCTGTCCCGATCGACGACGGCCTGATTGCCGAGCAGCAAAAGACCGCCAATCTCTACGAGCGCGCGGACGTCATCAAAACCCATCTCGACGTGGCGCCTAGTTTCGATCGTCAGTTCCCGCTCGCCGCGCATTGACACGGGTTCGCGTCCATTTTCGTTTTCTTGCTTCCCTCCATGACCAGCCGCCCTCCCGATACAGCGTTTGACGACCTCGAGCGCGACGCCGTCGCCCTTCACGCGCTGGCCGAACTCGACAGTCCCCACGCCGATGCATGGCTCAAAACGCTGACCGACGAGTTCGCAGCAGGCGCGGCCGCACTGGACAGCACATCTGCGTTTCCGCATGACAACCTCGCGCGCCTGCGACGCGCTGGCCTGCTGTCACTGACGGTTCCGCGTGCACTAGGTGGACATGAAGCGAACCTCGCGCAAACGCTGAAGGTGGTCCGTGCTATCGCGCGTGGCGAGCCCTCCACGGCGCTCGTCTTCGTGATGCAATGTCTCTATCACTTGCGCCTGCAGGCCAATCCAAACTGGCCTGCAGACTTGAAAGAGCACATTGCACGGGATGCAGTCGAGCGCGGCGCGCTAATCAATTCGCTGCGCGTCGAGCCCGAACTGGGATCGCCGTCGCGCGGCGGCCTGCCTGCGACGGTCGGGAAACGTGAAGCCGATCATTGGCGCCTGAACGGCCGCAAGCTTTATTCGACCGGCAGTCCCGGCCTTACGTGGCTCGCCGTATGGGGCCGCACCGACGAAGCAACGCCGCGCGTGGGCACATGGCTCGTGCATCGCGACACGCCGGGTATCCGTTTCGGCGAGCCCTGGAATCATCTCGGCATGCGCGCGACGGGCAGTCACGAGGTCATCTTCGAAAACGTGCGGGTGCCGCTCGACTACGCGGTCGACCTCCAGTCGCCCGAGGCCGGGAGTGGCATGGACCCTGTCACGAGCGTGTGGATGAACGTCCTGCTTCCGTCGATCTACGACGGCGTGGCACGTGCCGCCCGTGACTGGTTCGTGCGCTGGGTGGCTTCGCGCGTGCCGTCGGGACTGAACGCCCCGCTATCGAGCCTCGACAGTTTCCAGCAGACGGTTGGACGGATCGACACGTTGCTCTTCAGCAACCGCGCTTTGCTTGATGCGGGTGCGGCAGGCGGAGTCAGTGCGGCCGAGGCGCCTGCCATCAAATATCTCATCAGCAAGCAGGCGATCGAAGCCGTCCAACTCGCGCTCGAAGCAAGCAGCAACCCCGGGCTGAATCGCAACAATCCGCTTGAGCGCCACTATCGCGACGTACTGTGCGCGCGCATTCACACGCCTCAAAACGACACAGTGCTGGGCAATATCGGACGGGCCGCGTTTGCGGCCCTCTGAGCGACCAGGGGCTGTCTTCCGTCGCATGCGAATTTCATGCGGCGGTGATCAGCATTCACAGTCATGGACTGAACTCCAATCCATGAAAATGCGCCTCACATCATTCTCCGCTTCTGCCTCGATATCGCACGGTTTCTCCAATGCCGACCCACTGGGGTGCGCTGCGTGCCTAGTACGCAGGCCGGCGCGCGCAGGAAGCGATCCAGCGTTACCTGTCCGGCAAAGTGCGCGAGGGACGGTCCGCAGGTGGCATCGTCGGACGAATTCGCCGCCAGCTGGATGCAGTGGCTCGCGCGCATGACCACGACGATCTCGCCATGCTTTTCACACATCCGGCGGCCGAACGTATCGAGCACGCCAGGGCAATGACGCACGCGATACGGACCCTCCGAGCGTTGCCGGCGCCGGAGCCGCAGATCAGTGACGACGACCTTAGGTCCGGGCGGGGTCGTCCCGCGGGATTCGCCCCCGCTTCCGCACGAGGTCGATGGTTCGTCCCGCACCATTCGTACGCCGCAGCCGACGTGCATACTCGATGCAGACCATGATTACGCAGCCGTTCAGGCATGACTGTCTCTGCACGCATCCACCGCGGCACGACCTGCTTCGGAAGGAACCAAGTGGATCCTCGTGCGCACCATTGCAGACGGAGCCGAGTAGTCGTATGGCGGGAAATGCTAGCGGCGCAACGCCTGCGCTTCGTGTTGGACTGTGAGTATTCGACCGGCCTTCGCGTGAGCCAACTGGTCGGCTCCAGTCTTTCCAGCATAGAAACTGGTGCCGGGGGCGATCATTGGGTGAGCGTTATCCGGAGAGGTCGCAAAGCGGGTAAAGTTGCGCCGTCACAAATGCCCGCACTGAGCTCGACCGCTATCTGGTAGCGTGAAGGTTGCCGGTCACGCCCCTGTGGCATCCTGACACGCCGCTCATCGGCAGCCTCGAGAAGGACAATCCGGTACTCGCGGAAAAGCCGTGTCGCGCGAGTCCGCATAGAACTCGGCACTCCCATGCAACTTATGCCCGCGCGCGGCGTGAAACTCACAACCGTGCGCGACAATCTGCGCCATGCATCGATTGCGACGACATTGATCTACCCGCACAGCGATGACGTCAAGCGGGCCAGGCAGATCCGTGTGGCATTCGCGGACCGATACGCCCAAGCTTGCCCCGCATGTTAGCGTGGTGCTTTCTGTCGAACCGACGGTTTTTCACTTCGTGGAGGGGTTGCAACCTCAGGTCAATCGCCCGCAAACCGTTGCTCCTTCAGGCTGACCGTTACGACATCCCTCTAAAATCGAAAAAGTTTCAACCTTAGTAGCCGGTTCGTACCAACTTTCGTTCGCTTGACACTTCTCGCTTCACGTTTCAAGGCGCGACACGAAATCCACGCCGCTCGCTTCTCAAGCCAGCACATCCGAAAAGACCCGCGCCGCGAAACGGTCCGAATTCGTTCCCTCGTTCAGTACTCCAACCGTTTTCAGATCGTCCGCGTAGAGCGAGATTTCCTTCCTGAATGCATCGCCGGTTGGATGATGACGATCCGTGTGGCTCTTGAGCATCGCCGTCAGTTGTTCGACGTTCGCACCCGGCGCATTCGGCGCAAAAATCGCGGCCGCGCGGGCTGGATTGTTCGCGGTCCACTCAGTGGCGTCGAGCAGTGCCTGGGTCAGCGCCTGCGCGGTCGCACGGTCCTTGCGGATCAGCGAGCCACGCACGCCCAGCACGCAGCACACCCGGTTCGCATACTCGCCACACAGGTTGTTAGAGACTTCCTGCAGATGGTCGCCTTCGCGAATCGTCCAGATGGTGGGGTCGCCGTCGGCAATCGCCTGCACTTCGCCCTTCTTCAGCGCTTCGCCAAGGAGCGGCGCCGGGTATGGGCGCCAGTGCACATCGTTATCCGGATCGACGCCGATCTTTTTCAGGGTGATCGCGAAGAAGTTCTTCGCAGGGCTCGCCATATCGCTCACGCCGACGGTGCGGCCCTTGAGCCCTTGCAGATCGACGATGCCGGACGCTTTCGTCGCCAGAAGACGCATGCAACCGCCGTGAATGCCGGCCGTCAGCTTGACGTCGAAACCCTGCTCGAGCGGCTTGATCCAGCGCAGCGCCATGCCGACGCCCGCATCCGATTTTCCGGTTGCAATCGCTTCCAGCAACTGGTCAGTGGACCCTGAAAAGTTGATCAGTTCGACCTGCAGACCATGTTTGCGGAAGAACCCCTGCTTTTCGGCGACAGGGATTGGCGCCGTGCAGATCGCACCCGCATTCCACGAGAGTGTGATCGGCTTCAGTGCTTCGTCGGCCGACGCGCGTGCGCCCGGCAGGCCGAATGCGGCGCCGCCCAGCGCGGCCGCGCCAGCGGCCCACGCCGTGTTGCGCAGCCACACGCGGCGTGCGGCGTTAGAGGGCGGGTTGTCGTCGGTATGGCTCATGGCAATGCTTCCCTGTGAAGAAATGGATGTCGGTGGCCGCGTCTTCGCGCAGCCTAGGTGTCGAGGCCCAATAGCCCCAGGACGTCGCGGCGCAATGACACCAGCGCGGGATCGTCGCGATGGCGCGGGTACGGTGCGTCGTTGCGGACTTCTGCGACGATCCGCGCGGGACGTTCGCTCAGCACAATCACGCGATTGGCGACGTACAACGCCTCCTCGACGTCATGCGTGACGAGCAGCACCGAGAACCCCTGTGCCTGCCACAGTCGTACTAGCTCGCTTTGCATACGGATACGCGTCAGCGAATCGAGCTTGCCGAACGGTTCATCGAGCACGAGCAAGCGGGGGTTGTTGACGAGCGCGCGCGCCAGCGCCGCGCGTTGCGCCATGCCGCCCGACAACTGATGCGGAAAGGCATTGGCGAAAGCCGACAAGCCGACCAACTCCAGAGCGGCGTCGATCCGTTCGGCGACTTCGCGCCTCGCCACCTCGCCACGTGTCTTGCCCTGGGCTTGCGGCCCGAGCCCAACGTTATCGCGCACGGTGCGCCACGGAAATAGCGTCGGGTCCTGGAAGACGACTACGCGCGATGGATCGGGGCCCGCCACGACCTCACCGTCCGCATGGATCGCGCCGCGTGCGGGCGCATCCAGACCAGCGACAAGCCGCAGCAAAGTCGATTTGCCGCAGCCGCTGGCCCCGAGCAACGCAACGAACTCGCCGGGTTCGACCGTGAGGCTGATATCGTCGAGCACGGGTAGCGCTTCGCCGCGCAGCGTAAATTGATGACTCACGCCACGCACGTCGACGCGTGTGCCTCGCAGGCCAGGCGCACTCGCGGAACCGGTAGCCGATTGCGAAAGCGGGTTGGGACGAGTAGCGGCTACCATTTGAGCAATCCTTTTTGCCACGCGAGCAGGCGGTCGCGCACACGGAACAGCAACGTGATGAGCCCGGAGCACATCAATGCCATCACCAGCAACGCGGCATACATGTTGGAATACGCGGCCCAGCCCTGCGCCCATTGCAGATACCAGCCGAGTCCCGCCTTCACACCCATCATCTCGGCGACGATCAGCACGGCGAACGATGCACCCAGTCCCATGAACAGCCCGACGAACACCGACGGCAACGCGGCGGGAATTGCAACGCGGAGAATGAGGAACGATGGCCGCGCGCCGAGCGTACGAGCGACGTCGTAATACGCGGAACTCACACTAGCAACACCGGACCACGTCAGCACCGCGACGGGAAACATCGTGGCCAGAGCGATCAGGAACACGCTTGCGCTAAAGCTCGACGGGAAGAAAAAGAACGCGAGCGGCAACCACGCCGTGGCAGGCAGCGGACCGAGCAGACGCAAAACGGGATGCAGCCAGTAGCCGACCGCCTTCGACCAGCCGATGCTGACGCCGATCACGAAGCCCGTGAGTGCGCCGCAAACATAACCATAAGCGAGCAGTACGAACGAATGGCCGACGCTGGCGGCAAGTCGCGGCAGGTCGTCGGCAAAAGCGCCAATCAACGCCTGTGGCGGCGCGAAAAACGGGCGTGGCAGCCATTCGAGTTGAGCAGTGGTGATCTCCCACACCGAGAGCGCGATGGACAGCGCCAGCAGCCACGGCGTCGCATTGAGCCACGCTTGCGCGCGCAAGCGGTTCGACTGCGCGTAGCCCGACTTCGTCGATGCGTTGGCGCGCCAGCCGGCCACCCCAATGGCCACCGACAACGCACCGAATACAAGCTTGAGGATCAGCAGCTCGCGCGTGTAGGGCCAGTCGTCGAGCGCCGGCCACCACTGCGTGATCGCCGCGCCGGCGAACCAACCAAGCGCGGCAAGTCCACTCACGATCAGCTTGCGGTCATCGCGTGGAGTGACTGCGTCTGCGGCCTGCAGTCCGGACAGATCGACAGCTTGAATTTGCGTAGACATGTCGCGCTCCGTCAATACGAGGTCATGCGCTGGCAAGATGAGTCTCCGAGATCGCGCGCACGTCAATGCGGCGCGGCAGGATTGCGTCGCGGCTCGCACTGTCCGCGACTTTCTGCAGCGCTTCGATATCCGCGTTGGTGACGAAATGTTGTTTCAGTGAAGCGCGTTGCGTGATCTGCTTCGCAGCTTCGAGCGGCGAACGCGTGAGCGTTGCGTAAATCTGTGCGTACGCGTCGGGGTTTGCAATGGCCCAATCGCGGGCCCGTTGATAGCGAGCGAGCACGTCGGCAATCGCCGCGCGTTTGCGTGGATCGGTCAGCGCGTCGCCCGATGCGGTAATGAAACCGAGTCCACTATTGATGCCGCTGCCGTCGCGCAGAATTCGACCGCCGCGTTGCACGGCAATGCCGTAATACGGGTCGAACGTCGCCCACACGTCGATCGAACCCGACGCAAATGCGGCAAAGGCATCGACGGGCAGAATAAAGCGGACAGTGACGTCGTCTTTCGACAACCCCACTTCCGCCAATGCGCCGTAAAGCTGGAACTGCGAGATGCTTCCCCGTGCCGACGATACGAACACGGTGCGCCCTTTCAGATCGGCGACCGTGCGGACCGTGGAATGAGGTGCGACCAGAATGCCGAGTTGCGCGCCAGAACCGACTCGTGTCGCCACGATCTTCAATGCTGGGTCGCCCACCGCCGCAGCGAGAACCGGTAGATCGCCGGCGGGCGCAAGATCGACGGCACCCGCGCGTTGCGCTTCAAAGAGCGGAGCTGCACCCTGGAAGTTGGCCCAGCGGTATGCGTAGGGCGCACCGTCGAGTACCTTCGCCGCTTCGACCAGCGCCCGCGTGCCGCCAGCCTGATCGCCGAGCACGAGCGTGACGCCACTCGTGCTCGCAGCGGCACCTTCGGTCGCCGTCGCCGCGGCCGCGCGTCCCACCCCGGCCACGGCTAATGGCGCAACAGCGAGCGCGCGCAATACATGTCGTCGCGCGAAAAAAGATGCTGGAACGGAAGCCGTCATAAGTGCTCGCCTGAAGATAATCAGCACAGCGTAGCGACGAACGACGGGCTAGAGAATTATTCAATTTCGATATGTTTATATTTATTCAATATTTATGTTTTGCATGTCAGTGGATTGCCGGAATGGCCCGCAACGCGCCTAGGGTCCCGTGACCAACCCTTGCGCATCGAACAGTCCTTCAAAGAGGACCGTACTCAAATATCGCTCGCCCGAGTCGGGCAGTATGACGACGATCGTCTTTCCTGCATTCTCTGCGCGCTTCGCGAGCCGCACGGCAACTGCCACGGCGGCACCCGATGAGATGCCCGACAATATCCCCTCTTCGCTCGTCAGACGTCGCGCATAAAGGATTGCGTCCTCATTGGAGACCTGTTCGATATCGTCGACCAGAGAGAGATCCAGAACCTCCGGTACGAACCCGGCTCCGATGCCTTGAATTTTGTGCGGAGCCGGCTTTAGCGGCTCGCCCGCCCGCTTCTGCGTGAGGACGGGGCTCGCCGTAGGTTCGACTGCGACAGACCGGATTGGCTTGCCCTTAACCTGTTTGATGAAGCGCGAAACACCTGTGATGGTGCCGCCCGTGCCCACGCCCGATACAAAGATGTCCACGCTACCGTCGGTATCGTCCCAGATCTCCGGACCCGTCGTCTTTTCGTGGATGGCAGGGTTAGCAGGATTCCTGAATTGCTGAAGGACTACGTAACGTTCAGGATTCGAAGCGGCGATTTCTTCCGCTTTAGCGATGGCGCCAGGCATGCCGCGCGCGCCTTCCGTCAATACGAGCTTCGCACCATAGGCGACCAGCAGCTTGCGTCGCTCGATACTCATCGTTTCCGGCATGGTGAGGGTCAGCGGAATCCCCCGCGCTGCTGCCACGTAGGCAAGAGCAATGCCGGTGTTGCCGCTTGTCGCTTCAATAATCTCTTTACCTGGGCCTAGCTCGCCTCGTTCTTCGGCATCCCAGATCATCGAGGCACCAATCCGGCACTTCACGGAATAGGCGGGATTTCTCCCTTCAATTTTTGCCAGAACAATGGCTGACGCACCGTCCGTCACGCGATTGAGGCGGACCAGTGGCGTGTGACCGATGGACCGCGAGTTGTCTTCGAACCAGCGTGACATGGTTTTCTCCATTTAGCAGTTGAGATCACGGACCCAGTTTAGGGTTGTGGTTTGAAGAGTCATGCGGGAAACCCGTATGCGGCCCAGTTTTCCAGCACGCGACGCTTCATTTCCTCGGGATAGGACGTACCGAACGACGCGACAGGTGCTCGCATCGCACCACGAAACTGTTCGGGGAACAGACAATTTACTTTGGGAGCAAGATCGGATCATGTCTGAACGTGACCGCCTCCACGTGAAAAAGGGGTTGTTCGCGCCCGACCGCAAAGGAATACCCGTGGTATTCGCCTATTGGACCTTCCATGGCTCTTTCGGACAAACTGATCGTGCCTTCCAGAATAATTTCCGCGTTTGCGGGAACAAGCAGATCATTGGTCTCGGTCCTGACGACCTCGACGGCTTCGCCGGTCATTGCGCCGACGTAACCGCCCTCGCTGACGCGCTCGGGTAACGGCATGCCGGCCACAGCCAGAGCCGCGGGTGGCGCGCCAAGAACCATCGCCCATGGCGTCGGCGTGCCCTGACTCTTCCACATCCCGTGAATCATGCCAATGTGTTGCTGGGGCATCGCCGGGCCCACGAGTGTGTTCTTGTCATGCAACATCGAACGGGCGACCGACCCGCTGTCCCAGCTACCGTCCGGGCTTCGAACGACGTGAAATCCATAGATGCCAAAATAGCGTCCGCCGTCCGCCGCATGAAGCAAAGGCACCAGGAATCGCGTCAGATCCACTTCGTTGCCGCGCCAGATGTTTTCCTTGCAGGGGCCACTGTCGACGATCTGCGGAGCAATTGGCGATGAACCGGACGCCGAAATAATGCGTTCAAGAATCTCCTTCGGTCGCGCCGATTTCGGCAAACCGAAGTGAAGCGCAAGGCGGCCGAACTCTTCGCCTTTTTGCCTGTTCAGTCCGGCAGGCGCGCCTAGTACGCGAAAACCCGGCTCCACGCCCCGAATTGACTGGAAGAGTGGCGCGGGCGCCCGGTCTTCGTAGACTTTTCGCGGGATGGCACCGATCTCCGGATTCGCATCCACTGGCTGCGCAATCTCGACCAGATCATTCCGGCGGCGCAACTCATCAATGAATGAGCGGAAGTTCAAACACGGAGACGAATTCGACATGAGCCACCCCGCCGGTCGCTGATCGACTATTGATGGTACGCCTCCGGGCGATCGGGGTGAAGAAGCATCCCTGCGCGCATGGGCGGGCGCCGGTTGAGAGTATTCGATTGGAGACGGGTTGCGCAGACCCGTCTTGCGCGTGTCGATTTCTCCTACGATCATTCGTCGTAGTCACTGAAGGCGCCTTTACCTTCAAACATTATCGTTTTCAAAGGGAAAACCAACATGCGAGTCATGGTCATCATCAAGGCAACGCCCGAATCCGAAGCGGGACAAATGCCAGACATGGAACTCATCGCGGCGATGGGCCAATTTAACGAGGAACTGGTGAAGGCCGGCATCATGCAAGGCGGCGACGGACTGAAACCGACGTCGGCAGGCGCACGTGTAACGTTTTCAGGGAAGGAGCGGACCGTCGTCGATGGCCCATTTGCTGAAACCAAAGAATTGATCGCCGGGTACTGGCTTTGGCAAGTTCAATCAATGGACGAAGCGATCGAGTGGGTAAAACGCTGCCCGAACCCGATGGTGAGTGATTCAGAGATCGAGATTCGGCCTCTCTTTGAGCCTGCGGATTTTGGCGAGGCTTTTACGCCTGAGCTTCAGGAGCAGGAAAAGCGCTTACGGCAGCAGCTTGGGCATTGAGTCGCTGTCGTTGAAAGAGCCGCCATGGCGGGAGCGCCTGTCACAAGCTGTCGATCAGGCGCCGCAACACGATTCAACGAAATTGCCAATACCATGCATCAATTGTGGATAATTGTTGAGACATATTGCATGTACGACAAGCTTGGGTTAAATAACAAGGTTTGAAAAGAAAGCTGGAAAAAATCAAGGTTCGAGACGAATACCGAACCATCCAGAAACCAAAACCTGTTTTGTCATGCTCCTGGGGGGAAAATGAAAAAATCAATCGGTGCCGGTATCGCTGCGCTTGTCGTGCTGCTGGCATTGGCCAGATTCTGGCCACTTCACAGCGTGCCGCCTGGAGCCGTGGGCGTGGTGCAATTGTTCGGCAAGGTCAGCCCTGACGCGCTTCCGCCAGGACTCCATTTTGTGGGCCCGATAGCGCGTGTCGAAGATTTCAACGTCAAATTCCAGTCCGCGCTTGCACCGAAAGCTGAAGGCGCAACTTCCGACCTTCAGGAAGTATTCGAGGATATTTCCCTTAACTACGAATACGACCCAACTCATGCCACTTACGTCTACAGTCACTTTGGTGCGCCGGACGTTATTGAGCAGAGTTTCATACTGCCAGCGCTTTACGAGTCGTTCAAGGCTGTTACGTCCCAGTATACCGCCGAGGAGCTGGTCACCAAACGCACCGCAGTATCGCAGGCGATTATCACCAAGGTTCAGGCGAAACTGTCGAAGTATTACATTATTGTCTCCGACATCAACGTCCAGAATTTCAAGTTCGATGACCGGTTTGCCGAGGCAATTCGCAATAAGGTAGTTGCCGGGCAAAATCGCCTGACTGCAGAACAAAATCTCGAAACCGCCAAAATCGCCACCGAACAGCGCGTCGTCGAGGCTGAAGGGAATGCCAAAGCCATCGCGATTCAGGCATCGGCGGTAGAAAATCAAGGCGGCGACAAGTTCATCGCACTCGAAGCGGTCAAGAAATGGAATGGCCAACTGCCAACCTATATGGGCGGCGGCGCCCCACTCCCATTCCTGAACGTTGGCAAATAGACCTGACAAAACGAGGCCCGCTGCTGCCTGAATGGCATGTGCGGGTTCTGTGCATCCCACCGCGCGCCCAAAACTCATGGTAGTCGGGCGCGACCCGCCCGCCTCACCCGCACATCCTGCCTGCCCCGCCCGCCACTCTGGGTGTAGGTCTCGGACGACATTCGTCGTAGGGGCTATACTGACGCACCGTAGGCACCACATCGAGCTACGATGACTTCAAAACAGTGGCGTTCGACTCAACCCCGTTCATTTCAGCAGCCGATGCATCGCCCCGCCGCCCCACGTCCGAAACGCGTGCCACCAGGCGGCCGGGCCTGCGTTTTCGGCGCGAGATCCGTTGTATTGACTTCCGCCAGTCTTTTCGCTGACGCGCAACCGAATCAGGCAGCGCTGCCTTTTTCGACGGATTAATGGTCCTTGGGTCAGAAAAAGGGGACATGTGCGATGGCCAATCAATTAATTTTCAGCGGTGCTCCGTCGCAGGCCTGTAACCTGCCGGCGCTTCTGAAGGGAAGTGCTGTTATGGCAATGATCGGCGCCATACATGTATGCACATCGAATGCTTTTCCGCTTCAGTGGCACCTGCTGCTGGCACAAGCGGGAGCGGTCCTGATCGGGGCCGGCTTTCCGTTCGTCAAGACCGCGTTCACTCGCATCGTCATCGACACCACGGGGATTACCTGGACGCAAGGCATTCTGCATCGCCGCGTATCGGTTCTCGAGATTTCACGGATTCAGAGCGTCAACTCGATCCACCCATGGTGGCAGCGTCCATTCGGCACCGGCTCGATCATTCTGACGACTAACGATGCCACGCGTCCCGTGAGACGTTTGCCCGGCATCAGGAACGCCGATCAGGTCGGCAAGGCGCTCGCAGAAGTCGTTGCCATGTACCGGGAACGGCTTGCCCCCGCCAACACGTACGATCCAAACGCCCCGGGTTACGCCCAGGCGCAGCGTGTCTGAACAGGCGGCATCGGTTTGCAGATGATCGGGCTTGCTGACCGCCTTCCCTCTCGCTATAGACCAGAGCCGAACAACTCCGCGCCGGCTCAAAGTTCGGAATGCTTTCTAATCGCTGGTTGTAAACGCGGCATTTCCCGCGATGATTTCCAGTAGAAAGTTCATGACTGCCCGTACTTGCGGTACGCGGCGCAGATCCCGATGCACCGCCATCCAGATATCGCGCGAAAATCGCTCGCCATCGTACGCGACGCGTCGCAGATTCGGATTGGCGTCTGCCACGAAGCACGGCAGGCCCGCCACGCCGGCGCCTGCCTGAGCCGCTGCAAGGTGACCCGTGATGTCGCCGATTTCACATGCAACGGGTCGCCCTCTTGCGACGTCCTTCAACCACGCCTGCTGCGGCCTGTCGGCCAATCCGGCATCGTAGGCGATGAATTCCCACGCAGCCGGATGGTGAAGATGCGGGTAGTCCTTGCTTGCGTAAAGATCAAACGACATACGCCCCAGCTTTCGTACCACCGTAGCCGCTTCCTTTGGCCGAACCAGCCGCAGGGCGATGTCCGCTTCGCGCCGACTCAGCGAAACTTGCCGTGGCTCGCCCGAAACCGACAACTGCACGCCCGGATGTGCAATCCGGAAGTCCGCCAGATGCTTCACCAGAAAACTGGCCACCAAAACAGGTGGAGCGCTCAATGAGACCTTGCCGCTCAGCGGAGAAAGGCTGACATCCACGAAGCGCTCGATCGCGTAGGCACTTTCTTCCATTCCCTGCGCCAGTTCGAACACCCGCTGGCCGGCCTGAGTGAGCGTGCAGGAGCGCGGAAGACGCTCAACCAGGCGGGTCTTCATCTCATCCTCCAACGCGCTCAAGCGTCGGCTGACCGTCGCGTGATCGACCTTCAGGCTGCGCGCGGCCCCCGAAAACGTACCGATGCGGGCGAGCGTGAGGAAGTGACGCATATTTTCCCAATCGAACATCGGTGCATTTTCTCCAGGACGCTGTGCAGTTATGGGGAATATTCGCACGAAGCCGATTTACCTACCATAGGGAATATTTCGGTTAACAAGCTTCGCTCGCCAATGCGTATTTCCTGCATAACCTGCCGGCCTGGCTCAGCGCAATATAGAGGTCCATTACATGAAAACTCCTGAATCTCGCCGCATTGTGTCGGCCGTGCTCATCTCGCTGTGCTTCATGGGTGGGATCGCGGGTGCCGCGTCCGCGGCCGGCATGGCGTTGCTTCTGTTCCCCGAGTTGGCCGCACTGTCCTACGACGTCTTCCTGCGTCCGCGCGGCACCTGGGCACGTGCCCCCTGGATGCTCGCGCTCTCTCCTGCAGTAACCGCCGTGCTGGGCGTACTCGTGACCCGCTATCTGCCGTATTCCGCAGCGTCCATTGCGATCTGTATCGTGGGAGCAATGGTCATTCTGAAGCTCATGCGCTCGCCCATCGCGCCGGCCATCTCGGCCTGCGTTCTCGCCCTCTCGCTTGACGAGAAAAGCTGGTCGTATCCGCTTTCGATCCTGCTCGGCACGGGCGCGCTTGCCCTCCTCGCCGCGATCTACCGCAGGTTCTTCGACAAACAGGCCGCACACGCCGCGCCGAGCGCCGCAGATCGGGTGGATGATGAAATTGAATCGTTGCCCGAACAGTTTCGCTGGGTGCCGTTCTTCGTCGTGTTTCTCGGTGCCGCGTACCTGCTTTCGATCGCGACCGGCATGAGAATGGTGTTTTTCCCGCCGCTCGTGGTGATCGTCTTTGAAATGTTCGCGCACGCCGACGTCTGCCCCTGGGCGAAGCGCCCCATGCTGTTGCCCGCGGTATGCACGCTCGCGGCGGCCGCGGGCGTCGCTACGCTGGCGGCGTTTGGTCCAGGCATCATCTCCACGGTAATGGCCATGCTGTTCGGCGTCGTCATGCTGCGTATGACTCGTCTGCATGCCATTCCCGCGCTTGCCATCGGGCTCCTGCCGCAAGTCATGACGCGCCCCGACTGGCATTTTCCGCTCGCAGTCGGCATAGGCAGCACGCTTTTGACAGCCAGTTTCCTGCTCTTCGAAAAATCCTCGGGAGCCGGCCGCGAGTTCGCACAATGACGGGCGGTCTCAGCTGCCCCCCGTGCGGGGGCCGACCAGGAACCCGCATCATTTGACCAGTACAACTGAGCACCCGCTTCGGTCGTGCGGGAAAGGCGACATCGTTGCCTGTTGCGCCACATTGAGAAAGTTTTTTTTTCCCTGGAATAACCGGCGCGCTTGAGTGTTATCTCTTTGAGCAAGCGATACGGCGCGGCGATTCGTCTGGTGAAAGGCTCGCCTTGGTCCGCCGGTATATGCATCCTATTTCGACAAGGCTTTGGCACATGAGTGATGTTTCGACAAGTGAATTCAGCAATCAGGTTCGAGCGAATCAGGACCGGTTGTCCGCGTCCCTGCAACGCGGCTACGACTACATCATCTGTGGCGCGGGTTCGGCAGGATCGGTGGTCGCAGCGCGGCTCGCCGCCAACACGGATGCGAAGATCCTGGTGCTCGAAGCAGGCGGCACAGACGATCTGGAGATTACCAACGATCCGAACCGCTGGCCGATGACGCTTGGCAGCGAGCTGGACTGGGGCTTCACCGCGGAAGCCAATCCCCGCTTGAATAACCGGGCCATCGGCTATTCGATGGGAAAGGCGCTGGGAGGCGGCTCGACAATCAACGTATCGACATGGTCCCGTGGCCATCGAGCGGACTGGGACTTCTATGCCGCGGAAACCGGTGACGCGGCGTGGAACTACGAATCGGTTTTGGGCCTTTACCGCGATCGGGTGGAAAGCTGGACGGGTGCATCCGACGTCAGATACAGAGGGACGAACGGAACCGTGCACGTCCAGCCGTCGTCTGCGCCGCACGCCTTTGCCGCCGCGTTTTTGCAGGGCGCGCAGTCGATTGGAATCGAACGCTTCCCGAACCCTAACGGGCTGATGATGGAATCAGACGGCGGATCTTCAATCATCGACGAAACGGTGCGAAACAGCCGACGGCAATCGATCTTCCGTTCGTACCTGTACCCTCTTCTGGACCGGAACAATGTGACCGTATTGACGGGGGCCGTGGTCAACCGCGTCCTCTTTACGAATCAACGGGCAAGCGGTATTGAGTTCTCCTATGGTGGGAAGGACATCACCGTGCGCGCCGATCGGGAAATCGTGCTGTCTTTAGGCGCCATTCATACGCCTAAGCTGCTCATGCAATCCGGAATCGGCGACGAACGGGAACTGGATCAGCACCGCATCCCCGTCATCCAGTCACTGCCAGGCGTCGGTCGCAATCTTCACGATCACGTTTCGTTTGGCGTTCTCTACGAAAAGACCGAGTTGTCCCCGTTCGCCGGATCGAGAAGCGAAACTGTCGCTTTCTGGAAAAGTGCCAAGAATCTGGACAGCCCCGACTTTTACACTTACGCGAGCCAACACCCGTTTATCACGCCGGAAAATGCTGCATCGATGGATGTCCCTGCTGCATGTTGGTCGCTAGTGGTCGGAATGCGTCCAAAGAGCCGAGGCTCGATTCGATTGACCGGTCCCAGCGCGACGGATCCTCTGAAGATCGACGCGGGGTACCTGGCTGATCCCGATGACCTCGACAAGCTGGTTTCCGGCATCCAGGTGGCTCAGCAACTCGGCCGTTCCGACGCCTTGAAGCCATTCACACGCAGACAGGTCGCGCCCATTTCACAAAGCACAGACGCGCTTGAGACGTACCTGCGCAACGGACTCGGGACCTTCTGGCATCAATGCGGGACGGCGAAAATGGGACGTGACACGATGTCGGTTGTCGATGGCAACCTGAAGGTTCACGGGATCGAAGGACTTCGCGTCGCCGACGCATCCGTCATGCCACGCGTGACCACTGGAAACACCATGGCGCCTTGCGTCATCATTGGAGAGCAGGCAGCCAGGTTTATGATGAAGCAATAACGTTGCGTCTAGCGCCGAGCTTCCCGCTCCCCACACTCGAATGCATCGCGCGACGGCAGGCAAGCTTGCCGTCGCGATCCTCGAGTTCGGTCAGGACAACCTGCTCCTGACGATGCCTGAACGCATCAAAAGGAAGGACGGGTCACGGAAAGCGAATAACGCCCCATGTTCAATTGGGCGACGCGTGGCGGCACGCTCGTCCGCCTGGCGTCGTTGAACGCAGCTTGCGACTGATCTGCGGAATCGGCGTAGTGGTACGTGGGCTGTTCTTGCGCGATTTGCGCACTCACGTCGTCGTTCATTGAAATGGGCGTCGACTGGGCAAAGGAGGACACAGCGGGAATGGCGAGAGCAGCGGCGACAAGCAATTGAGCAACTTTCATGGCGTTTTCTCCAACAGGTGTCCGCGTACCGTCTTGTACGCATCCGATGTACCCAGTGTAGAACCGCGCTCGCTCAGTGACGAGGGCCGCCAGCCGAATTCACTGTTGTCAATATCCGCACAAAGCAACACCTCCAGAGCAGGCAGTGCCTCCAGACATCGCTCAGCTTTGAGCGTTGCTTTCGCAATCCTTCCAGTAGCGCAGCGGATCGCCATGATGCGGGTAGCGGGAATTGAGCCACGCCGACAGCCTGGCCCAATCAGGATGGTTCGTGCCCGTTTGAGCCGACCAGGTACTGGACCGCTCCAGAATCTGACTGCTCTCGCGATCGCGGACCACCAGGCTGCTCAGGCCGCTCGTACTGTTTGCCTGCGATTCAACCAGGTACCGCGGTAGAATCCGCAGTTCGGCGTCTTCGGCCCATCCGTACAGGGCGCGCACCACACCAAAGGAATCCCGCAGCTCAATGGGTCCGTTTTCCGGGCGCACGGCTTTCCAGCCTTCAGGAAATTCGGTGACCACCTCGTTTCCGCCCTCCCTCACCCACTTCACGCGCCATGCCCGGACCATCGCCTCGCGCATGCCGGACACTGATGCATATCCAGCCGGCAATTCAATCATTGCCGGAAGCGTGATGAGGTTGTCTTTCCAGAGCTTGGTCTCGTCGTCGACGCGTTCGACCTCGTCGAACGCGCCCGCTTCGAACGGATTCTCGGGGCGGCTCGCGACCCTCGCACTGCCGGCAGGAAGTCCCTCGAAGAGACGTTCGGCATCATGGCGGGTGAGTTTCGTCTTTCCTTTTTTCATGGGTCCCTCTCCAATGCGGTTGTCTCACTGGCGCCCCGGCCCTGATGGCCATCGTCAAGCGCACCTTCTCTCAATTGTACGATGCGGCTATTCTTCGGTACACCACACCACCCCGGAGTGCCCCATGCAGACAGTCCGTCGTTTCGTGTTCCTTGCGCTGACATGCAGCGTCATCGGTTTGTCCCATTCATCGAACGCGTCGGCCGACTCCGCCGGGCCGCCACGCAGCCTCATGCAGGTCGTCTCGTTCGGCGACAGTCTTTCGGACGTCGGCACCTATGCCTACGCCCGGCAATTCGGCGGCGGTACTTACACCACCCATCCGGGCGCGATCTCCGTACAGCTTATCGCGCAACATTATGGGTCGGGCCTCACGCCGGCGTTGACGGGCGGCTTCGGGCAACGGTCCGTGCAACATCCGGAAGGATTGGGCTACGCCCAAGGCGGTGCGCGCGTCGCCGCTCCGCCGAACCCCGGTAATGCAACCGGCGACACCGGCGAGCTGCAGACCCCGTTGACCTCACAGGTAGCCGCCTATCTTCAGTTGCACACACGCTTCACCAGTCAGCAACTGGTATTGATGCAAGGCGGGGCCAATGACGTTCAGGATGCCTACGGTGCATGGGCGGGCATGGTTGCGAATGGCGGCGATCCGGGCTCGTCCCTGCAGGCGGTGCTACCTTCGCTGCAACAGGCGGCGCAACAATTTGCGGCTTTGGCGCACCATGTCCAGCAGCATGGCGCCACACATATCGTTGTGCAAAACGTTCCGGACATCAGCAAGGCGCCCATCGCGAACCTGCTCGATCAACAAATGCCGGGTTCCTCAACCGTGCTTCGGCGCATGGCGCAGGTATTCAATAGCGCGCTGGATGACGCCCTCCCCGCGTCGCCCGCCATTCTGCGGATCGACGCGTTCACGTTCATTGATGAAGTGTCGAATAACTATCGTCAACTGGGTTTTCGCTTCGACGGAAGCGTCGGCACCCACGTAGCGTGCGCACCGGCAAACCTGCCCCCGGCGTTCCAGGCTGACGACACCAGCGCGCTCTTCTGCTCACGCGCGACCTATGTGTCGCCGGATGCCGACAATGTCTACATGTTCGCCGACGCTTATCACCCGGCGACTCATCTGCAAAAGCTCATAGCAGACTTCGTGGTGGTCAAAGTAGACACGTGGTTACACGAGTAGCTTTGGCGCGGCCGTTCGTTGTCCAGAACGTCAGCCATGCAACGATGTAGCGTTGCATGGCCATGAACGCAAGCACCGCCCTCACTGTTCTGCCGTCATGACACGCGTCACGCCGCCTGATACGTGCCATTCGTCGCTCGAACATCGACCACCAGTTTGCCGCGCACGTGTCCCTCCTTCTGCCTCGCCAGCGCCTCGTGCGTCGCATCGAACGGATACGTTGCCGCCACCTTGACGATGATCTTGCCGTCCTGAATCAGCGACGCGATAACCGCGAGCTGCGCGCCGTCGGGCTGCGCCGTATAGCGTTCGGCGCGCACGCCGTGCTTTGACGCCTCCTCTTGCGAGGGTTCGTTGAGTGTCGAGATCAACGCGCCCCCGGGCGCGACGACGGCCCATGAACGTGTTTGCGTTTCTCCGCCGACAAGGTCGAACACCAGATCCATGTCGCGGGCATGCTCTTCGAACCGCTGGGTGGAATAGTCGATCACGTGGTCGGCGCCCAACTCGCGCACGAATTCCACGCCGTCGCCCGACGCGGTCACGAACACCTCCGCACCTTTGTACCGGGCGAACTGCACTGCGAAATGGCCGACTCCGCCCGCGCCTGCATGAATCAGCACACGATCCCGGCTTTTCAACCCGCCGTGATCGAACAGCCCCTGCCATGCCGTCAATGCGGCGAGGGGCACGGCTCCTGCCGTGAACAGGTCGACTTTCCTGGGCGGGCGCGCTAATGCGTGTTCATCGACCAGCACATACTCGGCGTACGCACCAGGCCCCTGGCCTACGAAGGCAAACACCGCATCCCCTGCCTTCCATCGTGTCACGCCATCGCCTACCCGTTCCACCACACCGGCAAAGTCTCGTCCTAGCGTGTAGGGCAGCTGGTCTTCCCCTATCAGCGGATAATGTCCGGCCAGCGTCTTGAGATCAACCGGGTTGACGCTCGCAGTCTGCACGCGGACCAGCACTTCGTTATCGGCAGGATCCGGCACGTCGACCGTTTCCGGTCGGAATTCCTCCAGGCTGCCAAAGCGATGAATCCGATAAGCCATCATGCGACTCATTGTTGCCTCCCTGAACAAACGCATGGCCGCAGCTTCAGTGCGGGACGGCACGGCGCGACTCCGCCCCATGCTTGAGGAGGTTGCGCAAGCAGCGTTCCTCGTGCGTAGCCGATTGACAGGAACAGGCATTGCTATGCCAGAATCGCAACCATGAACTGGATCGCCGCCTTCCCGATGTACAACGTCACGCCCGCGCTCGCCGCCGAGTGGCGCACGCTGCTCGCCGACGTCCTGCAAGCAGTCGCCCCGCGCGCCAGCATCGTCGAACCGGGCGACGATCTGCACGCCTTGTGGCGACGCCCTGAACTTCTCGTTTCGCAAACCTGCGGTTATCCGCTGATGAGCGGCCTGCACGCGCAGGTCCAGTTGATTGCGACCCCAAAGTTCGACGCCCCCGGTTGCAGCGGAACGGACTATTCGAGCGCGCTCATCACACGCACTAACGCACGCCTCGACACGCTCGACGCCTGCCGCGGCGCACGGGCTGCCTACAATCAGGACGATTCGAATAGCGGCATGAACGTGTTCCGCCACGCCGTGGCACCCATTGCTCAGGACGGCAGATTTTTTGACGAGGTGATACGCACCGGCTCACACCTGAGCTCACTGCTGGCCGTGGCGGAAAACCGCGCGGACATTGCCGCAATCGACTGCGTGACGTTCGCGTTCGTGCGCGATGAAATGCCGGAACTCGCCCACCAGGTGAGGGAGATCCGTTGGACCGCTGCGTCGCCAGGTTTGCCGTTGATTGCTGCAAACACCGTGCCGCAGGGCATGATCGAGGCAATGCGTTTAGCGCTGAACGAAGCCACCGCAGCGCAACCCGCACGTGCTGCGCGATTGCGCCTAAAAGGCTTCGCGAGCCTGCCTTTGAGCGACTACGCGCGCATCACGAAACTGGAAAACGAGGCGCGAGCCCTGGGCTATCCGCGCCTCGCCTGAACTGGACCCGCCGGCCCGCAACAGCCATTCCAAACCGCTCGATCGAGGCGGCTCAGCCCACCTCGAGCACCAGCAATTGCGCGCCGTCAGCGACCTGATCGCCGACGGCATACAGCACTTCCGATACCGTGCCGGCCGTCGGTGCACCAATCGTGTGCTCCATCTTCATGGCTTCCATCACGATCAGCGGCGTGCCTTTCTCGACCACCGCACCCGGCTCCACCAGCACGGCGATCACCTTGCCGGGCATCGGCGCAGTGAGACGCCCTTCACCGTGTTCAGCGTCCGCGGCATGCGCCAGCAGGTTTTGCCATTCGAAGGCCTGCGCCTCACCGAGGCAAAACACATGAAACACGTCACCGTCGACAAACACGCGCCCCGTAACGTGCGAGTCGCCGATCGTCGCGCCGAACTCATGCACGCCCGCGCCGCTCCACCACGTAAAACCGTCACGCTGCCCTGCATATTCCAGCGTTTGCGCGCCGCCATCGCGGGCAAACACCACAGCAAAGGCCGTTTCGCCCTCAATATCGCGCCAGGCGAGCGTCTGCGTATAGCCGCTGTTCAGACGCCAGTGCGACAGCGCATCCCACGGCGACGCGCCATGTGCGGTACCGCCTTCACGCGTGAGCAAGGCCGCACAGGCCAGCGCAAGCGCTTCACGAAAGGGCTTTTTCACCGGCGCGAACAGGACATCGTGATACCGCTCGATCAGGCCCGTATCGAGGTCGCCGCTCGAGAAAGGCTCGCTCGCCACGATGCGCTGCAGAAACTCGACATTGGTATGCGGACCCACGACTTCGCAAGCCCGCAAGGCGCGGCTCATCCGCGCGAGCGCTTCGGCCCGCGTGGCACCATGCACGATCAGCTTGGCGATCATCGGATCGTAGAACGGCGTGATCGTGTCGCCCTCGCGCACACCGCTGTCGATCCGCACCGCTGCGCGTGAACCGGGTAAATCCGTCGAACTGAGCGTAAATTCCACGCCTTGCGGCATGCGCAGATGTTTGAGCGTGCCCGTCGACGGCAGGAACCCACGCGCCGGATGCTCGGCATAAATACGCGCTTCGATGGCATGACCGTCGAGTTTAAGTTGCGCCTGCGTGAGCGGCAACGGCTCGCCGGAAGCCACCCGCAATTGCCATTCGACCAGATCCAGTCCCGTCACCATTTCGGTCACCGGATGCTCGACCTGCAGACGCGTGTTCATCTCCATGAAATAGAACTGGCTCGCGCCCGTCATGATGAACTCGACCGTGCCCGCGCCCACGTAATTCACCGCGCGCGCCGCGGCGACCGCCGCCTCGCCCATCTCGCGCCGCAATTCGGCGGACAGACCCGGTGCCGGCGCTTCTTCCAGCACTTTCTGATGGCGGCGCTGCACCGAGCAATCGCGATCGAACAGATACACGGCGCCGCCTTGCTGGTCGGCGAACACCTGCACTTCCACGTGACGCGGCCGGGTCAGATACTTTTCGATCAGCACGCGGTCGTTGCCGAAGCTGCTGGCCGCCTCGCGTTTGCAGGACGCAAGCGCCGCGGCGAAATCTTCGCTGCGCTCCACCACCCGCATCCCCTTGCCGCCGCCACCCGCGCTTGCCTTCAGCAGGACCGGATAGCCCATCGAATCGGCTTCCCGTTGCAGCAGTTTGGCATCCTGATCGTCGCCGTGATAGCCGGGCACCAGCGGCACCGCGGCGGCATGCATCAGCGCCTTGGCGGCCGCTTTCGAGCCCATCGCGGCAATGGCTTCGACCGGCGGTCCGATGAAGACAATACCGGCCGCTTCGCAAGCTCGCGCAAAATCTTCGTTTTCCGACAGAAAACCGTAGCCCGGATGCACCGCCTGCGCGCCCGTCGCGCGTGCCGCTGCGATGATGCGTTCGTAGCGAAGATAGCTCTCGGCCGCAGTCGAACCGCCGATATGCACCGCTTCGTCGCACGCCGCGACATGCTTCGCATTGGCGTCCGCGTCGGAATACACCGCCACGCTCGCGATGCCGAGACGCTTGCAGGTGGCGGCAACCCGGCAGGCAATCTCACCGCGGTTGGCGATCAGAATCTTGTTGAACATGAGGTGTCTCGCTGAGTGGTCCGGTTCAGGACTGTTGTTCTGCGGTTTGTCGTAGCGTACAGCGACCTTAGTGGCGCCATGCCGGCGCGCGCTTCTCGAGGAACGACGCCACCCCTTCGCGGCCTTCCGCGCCGGCGCGTACACGGGCAATACGCGCGGCTGTTTCTTCGATCAGCGCGTCATCCAGTTCGCGTCCAGCCACGTCCTGCACGAGTTGTTTGCAGGCGCGCACTGCCTGCGGCCCGTTGGCGCAGAGCGTGTCGGTCAGTTGCTGCACGGTCGCGTCCAGCTGGTCGTCGCTCACCGCTTCGCTGACGAGCCCAACACGCAGCGCCGTCGCGCAGTCGAACAGCTCGGCGGTCGTGAAATAGCGGCGCGACGCCTGCTCACCGAGCGCGCGAATCACATAGGGGGCGATGGTCGCGGGAATCAGGCCCAGACGCGCTTCGGAAAGACAGAAGCGCGCCGTGTCCGCCGCCACCACGATGTCGCAGGCGCAGATCAAACCCATGCCGCCCGCGTAGGCGTCGCCATTGACGCGTGCGATCACCGGCTTGTTGCAGCGGTAGATGGCCGACAGCATCGCTGCGAGACGCATGGCGTCGGCACGGTTCTCCTCGTCTGAGTAGCCGGCCATCTTCTTCATCCAGTTCAGGTCCGCGCCCGCGCAAAACGCCTTGCCGCTGGCGGCCAGCACGACGGCGCGCACGTCGTCGCGCTGATTCAGCCCGGCAAATGCCGCCGTCAGTTCGGCGATCATCGTTTCGTTGAATGCGTTGCGCACGTCGGGGCGGTTCAACGTCACCGTCACCACCTGGCCCGCCTGCGTCAGGCTCAATGTTTCGTATTCCATATCGATCGACTCCTTCGCTCAGGGCCTGCCGCGTTACATTCTGAACACGCCGAAACGCGTGTCTTCGATTGGCGCGTTCATCGACGCGGACAGTCCCAGGCCCAGCACATCGCGGGTTTGTGCCGGATCGATCACACCGTCGTCCCACAAGCGCGCGCTAGCATAGTACGGGTGCCCCTGGTGTTCATATTGCTCGCGGATCGGCTGCTTGAACGCCTCTTCCTGCTCGGCCGTCCAAGTCCCGCCCTTGCCTTCGATGCCATCACGCTTGACCGTCGCCAGCACCGACGCCGCCTGCTCGCCGCCCATCACGGAGATGCGCGCGTTCGGCCACATCCACAGAAAGCGCGGCGAATACGCGCGGCCGCACATGCCGTAATTGCCCGCGCCGAACGAGCCGCCGATGATCACCGTGAACTTCGGCACCTTGGCCGTGGCCACCGCGGTCACCATCTTGGCGCCGTTGCGCGCGATACCTTCGTTTTCGTACTTGCGGCCCACCATGAAGCCCGTGATGTTCTGCAGGAAAACGAGCGGAATCTTGCGCTGGCAGCACAGTTCGATAAAGTGCGCGCCCTTTAGCGCGGACTCCGAAAACAGGATGCCGTTGTTGGCGATGATGCCAACCGGATGCCCCCAGATATGCGCGAAGCCCGTCACGAGCGTCGTGCCATAACGCGCCTTGAATTCGTCGAAAGCCGAATCGTCGACGATACGGGCAATCACCTCGCGAATGTCGAACGGCTTGCGCGTGTCGACGGGGATCACGCCATACATGCTCTTCGGGTCGTAGCGCGGCGGCTTCGGCTCCTGCAGCGCCACCGGCACCTGCTTGGTGCGATTCAGATTGCCGACGATGCTGCGAGCAATCCCCAACGCATGCGCGTCGTTCTGCGCCAGATGGTCGACCACCCCGGACAGACGCGTATGCACGTCGCCACCGCCCAGATCTTCCGCGCTGACCACTTCACCGGTCGCGGCCTTGACCAACGGCGGCCCGCCGAGAAAAATCGTCCCCTGGTTCTTTACGATGATCGACTCGTCGCTCATTGCCGGCACATAGGCGCCGCCCGCGGTGCATGAACCCATCACCACGGCAATTTGCGGAATGCCGGCCGCGGACAGGTTCGCCTGGTTGAAGAAGATGCGCCCGAAGTGATCTCGATCGGGGAAAACGTCGTCCTGATTCGGCAGATTGGCGCCGCCGGAATCCACCAGATACACGCATGGCAGATGGTTTTCCGCCGCGATCTCCTGGGCACGCACGTGCTTTTTGACCGTCACCGGATAGTACGTGCCGCCCTTGACCGTGGCGTCGTTGCAGACAATCACGCATTCGTGTCCGGCGATGCGGCCAATGCCCGTGATCACGCCGGCGCCCGGCGCGTCGTCGTGATACATGCCGAACGCGGCCAGTTGCGACAGTTCCAGAAACGGCGTGCCCGGATCGAGCAATTGCGCAATCCGGTCGCGCGGCAGCAACTTGCCGCGTCCTACGTGTTTGTCGCGCGCAGCCTGCCCGCCGCCCAAGGCGAGCTTTTCGACTTTGGCGCGCAGATCGGCAACCAGTGCCTCGAGCGCAGCCGCGTTGTTGCGGAAATCGTCCGAGCGCGGATTCAGCTTTGTTTCAATGATGGGCATTGCCTGGCTCTCCTGTGCACCGCTATTCTATTCACCGCCTTGCGCGGACCGGACCGCTTGAGCGGCCCGGCTCAAGTGTCAAAGCGTTTCCGCAAACAGTTCGCGGCCGATCAGCATGCGGCGGATTTCGCTCGTGCCTGCGCCGATTTCATAAAGCTTCGCATCGCGCCACAGACGGCCCACCGGATATTCGTTGATGTAGCCATTGCCGCCGAGAATCTGGATCGCTTCGCCGGCCATCCACGTGGCCTTTTCAGCGGTGTAGAGGATCACGCCCGCGCAGTCCTTGCGCATCTGGCGCACGTGCTCCGAGCCCAGCGTGTCGAGCTGACGGCCCACCGCGTACAGATACGCGCGGCACGCCTGCAGCGTGGTGTACAGATCGGCCACCTTGCCTTGAATGAGCTGAAATTCGCCGATCGACTGACCGAACTGCTTGCGGTCGTGAATGTAGGGAACCACCGAGTCCATCACCGCGACCATGATGCCGGTCGGGCCGCCTGCCAGCACCGCGCGCTCGTAATCGAGCCCGCTCATCAGCACCTTCACGCCGCCGTTCAACTGACCAAGGATGTTTTCTTCCGGCACTTCGACGTTCTCGAACACCAGTTCGCCCGTGTGCGAGCCGCGCATGCCGAGCTTGTCGAGCTTCTGCGCGACCGAAAAGCCCTTCATGCCTCTTTCGACGATAAACGCGGTCATGCCGCGCGGGCCCGCTTCAATATCCGTTTTGGCGTAGACCACCAGCGTGTCGCAATCCGGGCCATTGGTGATCCACATCTTGGTGCCGTTCAGCACATAGTGGTCGCCCTTCTTGTCCGCCCGCAGTTTCATGCTGACCACGTCCGAACCGGCGTTCGGCTCGCTCATGGCGAGTGCGCCCACGTGTTCGCCGGACACCAGTCTGGGCAGATACTTCCGCTTTTGCGCCTCGGTACCGTTGCGGTGAATCTGGTTCACACACAGGTTGGAATGCGCGCCGTATGAAAGGCCGACCGAAGCCGAGGCGCGCGAGATCTCTTCCATCGCGACCATGTGCGCCGTATAGCCCATGTTGGCGCCGCCATATTCCTCCGACACCGTCATCCCGAGCACGCCCAGGTCGCCGAACTTCTTCCACAGGTCCATGGGGAACTGATCCGTGCGATCGATTTCTGCGGCGCGCGGCGCGATTTCCTTCGCTGCAAAACCCGCGAGGCTGTCGCGCAGCATTTCGATCTCTTCACCAAGCGGGAATTGCAAACCGGGCAGGTTACTCATTGCAGTGTCTCCAGGAATTCGTAGGCGTTCGCATGCGCGGCTTCACGGCGCGCGCTCGCACAAGGCGAATTTCACGCTAGATTTACGTATACGTCAATAGGTATTTTTGAGTGATACTCAGATACTCCTTTGACGGACTGAAGCCCCGTATCAGCGTGCTAAACTCGGTGAAGCCGGGTTCCCCGTACCTTGAAACTTGAACTGGACTCAGATGATGGCTGCACCCAGGGCCGGAACCGCGCCTGAAGCGCCGGTATCGCGTCGCCAGCCGGCCGGACGCAAATCGCAGCAGCGCGTGAAGGAGATCCTTCAGGCTGGACGCGATGTGTTCTCCGAGAAGGGCTACGAGCGCGCCACCACGGCTGAGATCGCGCAGCGCCTCGGCATCTCCGAGGCCACCGTTTTCAGCTATTTCCGCGGCAAGCGGGAGTTGTGCGCGCGGGTGATCGGCGACTGGTACGACGAAATCATCGAGGCGATTGAAACCGGCCTGCCGCGCGACGGCAGCGTGCGCCAACAATTTGCTTTCATTGTGCGGATGCACCTGCGCCTGATGCTGGTGAACGGCACTGATCTGTGCGCGTTGGTGCTGTCGGAGGGCCGTGCGCGGCATCACGAACTCGGCGAAGCGCTGACGGATATGCAACGGCGCTATACGGCGCCGCTCATGCGCGTGCTCGCGCGTGGCCAGGAAACCGGCCAGGTGCGCGCGGATATGCCGCTGCGGCTGCTGCGATCCATGGTGTTCGGGCCGATGGAGCACGTCTTGTGGGACGCCACGCTCGCCAACCGCCGCACGGATATCGAAGCTACCGCGGGCAGCCTGATCGATGTGCTGTGGGCCGCCCTGCAGCCGCCGGATGCGGCGCTGGCCGCGCTGGTGCAGTTCAGGCACGAGGTGGGCGAAGCAAGCCGGCGCCTGGAAGCGGCCGAGGCGGCGCAGCAGCCGGCGCCCATCGAAGTGACGCCGGTCGCGCGCCGCGGCAAGAAGGTCGATAAGGGCGGCGGTGCTTGACGCTTGATGCGGGGCGCGCGGCAAGCGCGTGGCGTTATACCGATGCCGCACCCACGTAGTTTTCCACCAGCGCCGTCGCAGCGGCACGGGAAGTCGTGACGTGGTCCAGTTCCGCGATTTGCAACTGCTGTTCGAACGGGGACGCATCGTCGAGCCGGTGCAGCATGCGGGTCATCCAGTACGAAAAATGCTCGGCACGCCAGATGCGCTTGAGGGCCGTGGCGCTATAACTATCGAGCAGATCCCTGCGGTTTTCTTCGTAGAATGCGCGCAGGGCGGCGGTTAGCACGCGCACGTCGGCGACCGCGAGGTTCAGGCCTTTGGCGCCCGTCGGCGGCACGATATGGGCCGCATCGCCCGCCAGAAACAGCCGCCCGTGCTGCATGGTGGTCGAGACAAAACTGCGCATGCCGACTATGTTCTTCTGGAAGATCTTGCCGTCCACCACCTTCTGACCGTCGGCGGAATCGACCCGTGCGTGCAGTTCGGCCCAGATGCGGTCGTCGGACCAGTTGTTCACCGAGTCCTTCGGGTCGCACTGGAAATACATTCGCTGCACGTTCGCGGAACGCGTGCTGACGAGCGCAAAGCCGCGCTCATGGCGCGCATAGATCAGTTCGTCCGCAGAGGGCGGGCCTTCGCACAGGATGCCGAACCAGCCGAATGGATAGACCCGTTCGTAATCCTTACGTAATGGCGCCGGAATCGACGCACGCGACACGCCTTGCGAGCCGTCGCAACCCATTACGAAATCGCACTGCAATTCGCAAGCCTCGCCCTCGTGCGTAAAGCGGATTGAAGGCGTCGCGGTATCGATGCCGTGAATCGACGTGTCGGACACGCCAAACAGCAAGGCGCCACCCACTTCCATGCGTGCGGCCACCAGGTCTTTAATGACCTCGTGCTGCGCGTAGACGGTGATCGAGTGACCCGTCAGCCCGGTCAGATCGATGCGTCGACGCTTGCCTTCATAAGCGAGCTCGAAGCCATGGTGGAGCGCGCCCTCCGCCTTCATGCGCGTGCCGACGCCCGCTTCGCGCAGCAGATCCGTCGTGCCTTGTTCGAGCACGCCCGCGCGGATGGTGGATTCGATTTGCCCACGGGCGCGCGATTCGAGCACAACTGAGTCGATGCCGCGCAGATGAAGCAGATGAGAAAGAAGCAGGCCTGCCGGCCCGGCACCGATGATGCCAACTTGAGTGCGCATGAATGTCTCCTGATAGCGGCGATTGATTTGTTGCATCAGTGTGCCGATCACCGACCGTATCGCGCAACGCGATATGGCGGATAACAACTATCTGCTTTAGAGATAAAAGCATTAGCGTTTGGGCATCAGGAAACCGCTTTCGCCCGCGCAGTGTCTGGAAAGGGTGGCTGGGTTAAGCTATGCGCTCGCTGAGCGACACGCGGAATCCGCTGCGAACCGCCAGCGTGGCATTGCGCTTGCTGTCCCAATGCGCAAGCTTGAGCCCCGCCACGCACACCCGAACAACAAGGAAAACCGCATATGGCAACGCGTACGAAACCGCGCATCCGGGTGGGTATTGGAGGCTGGACTTATGCCCCATGGCGCGGCGTCTTTTATCCGGAAGACCTGACGCAAAAGCGCGAGCTGGAGTACGCCAGCCGCCACCTGTCGACTATAGAAATTAATGGGACGTTCTACGGCTTGCAAAAGCCTGAGAGCTACACGAAGTGGCACGACGAGACGCCCGACGATTTCGCATTTGCGCTCAAAGCGCCGCGCTATGCAACGAACCGGCGCGTGCTGGCCGAAGCCGGCGACAGTATCGAACGCTTCTTCGCCAGCGGCCTCGCGAATCTGAAGCACAAGCTCGGCCCGATCAACTGGCAGTTCGCCACCACCAAGCAATTTGACCCAGAGGACTTCGAAGCATTCTTGACCTTGCTGCCAAAAACGCTCGACGGACTTACCCTCAGGCATGCCGTCGAAGTCCGGCATGAAAGTTTCCGCAACGAAGCCTTTGTCACGCTGGCGAAAAAATACGGTGTAGCGATCGTGCTGGCTGGCGATAGCGACTATCCGCAGATAGCCAACCTCACCGCGCCGTTTGTGTATGCGCGCATCATGGGGACAACCGAAAAGCAGGGCGAAGGATATTCAAAGAAGGCACTCGATGCGTGGGCCGAACGAGCGCGCCAGCTTGCCGCTGGTATCGTTCCTGAGGATCTCGAACCAGTTGAAACCAAACCGGTCGCAAAAAGCGGGCACGATGTTTATCTCTACGTGATCAGTGGCTTCAAGGAGCGCAATCCGGCCGCGGCGAAAGCGCTCATTGCGCGGCTATGAGAGGTTGAGGTTGAGCAACTCTTGTCACGACATGATCGGCGGATGATAGGTCAGCGTTCCCGCCAACGCCCAGAGCATAAAAATGATGTCCGGTTGCAGAGTAAATCCATAGAAGCGGTGCGAAGCTTCGTGGCACTCGGACAGGGCGTCACCATTCTCTCGGACCTGGTCTACCGCCCGTGGTCCCTTGAAGGAAACAGAATTAGCCGTCGCGACCTAAGCATCGCGGTGCCGACGATGGATGTCGGAGCGGTTTGGCAACGAAAGGGGGCGATGTCCGCTCCGTCCAGAACGTTGCTCGACCTCTTTCGGTCCTGGAAGAAGCGTGCCAATCAGGCATGCCTGGCGTTGCCCAGCTGATTGTGTGATTGCCGGTCGTACCGAAGGCTCATCACTAACGCGGCACGAGGTTTAGCGCTGCAGCGCGGCTCTATCCACGGGTTGTTCCACCACATCAGGCAGTCTTTTGCGCGGAAAGCCGATGGCGATAATGAGGATCGCGAGCACCGCGCCCAACAGTTCGGCGGGCACATAGAGCCACACGGCCCGAACGCTCAGGTGGACGGGCCCATGGGCGATGATCGAGGCCACAGTAATCGCAGGGTTAGCGTAAGAACCGGATGGTGTCGCGATAATCGCAGCGAACAGCCAGGCACCCACGGCAAAGGGTCCGGTACTGGCCAGGCCGCTTCGCGTGCAACCGAACACAATCGTCATCAACCCCGCGGACGCAATGAATTCGCTTGCAACAAGAGCCACTGTTGGCGTGGCCATCGCTTGCTCAACAGACGGCGTTGGAAACAGCATGTTTGCGATCGCGGCGCCAAGTGCGGCTCCAATCAGCTGACCCACGACGTAGGCAATCGTGCACTTGCCATTTCGCTCCCGGGAAATCCACTGCAGCAGCGTGATCAGCGGATTGAAATGGCCGCCCGAGACCTTGCCAAGCGCCAGGATCAGGCCCACCAGTGCGCCGCTCGTGACTAACGCGCTAAGCAGCAAAGCAAACCCGTGGTTGCCCGGTTCCACCTGCGTTACCGCCAGGCCTGCACCTGCGGCCACGGTGGTGAGCAGCAACGTGCCGATACATTCAATCGCCGCTCGCCTTGTCAGTTCGAGTTGCGGATCGGCCTCGACAAAGCAGGTCGGAACGAGATGCGCAAGTGGCGAACTCATGAACCGTGCGGTGCCGTTGCACCGGGATCAGAATCATGGAAGCGAGACTCCACCTCATCCATCTTGAGGGCCAACTCGCTGGGCACCAGAATGCCTTTCTGGAAGAGTATGTTGGCGAAGGCGACAATCCAGCGCTGGTAGTAACTCAGGCTGTTGACCATTTCGGCGCCCAACGCCTCCACACCCCGCCGCTTCTCTTCCGTATTGATGATCTTGTGATAATCAAGCACGTCGGCCAAGGCATGGCAGCGTTTCTCCCAAGGTTCAAGCGGGTGTTCTACTTGCTGGATAGGCGCAGCCGGAAGACCGCCGATGTCGTTGGGAAGGCGTTTTACCTGCTGCTCTGTGCCAGTCATGATGCCTCCTTCTCAGCGGGCCCTTTCACCGTAATGACACCGATCATCGCATCGCGCGTGACCAGCGCGGCGAGTTCATCCTCCGACAGCGCTTCCGTGCCCGGTGGACGACGTGGCAAGACGAGGTATCGGACCATGGCCGTCGAGTCGCTCACACGCACTTCGACGTCGTCCGGTATCACCGTACCAAACTCGGCGAGTACCGCTCTCGGTTCCAATACCGTGCGGGCTCGATAGGGCTTGAGCTTGTACCAGTCCGGGGGCAGGCCCAGCAACGCACGTGGATAGCACGAGCAGAGCGTGCACACGATGACGTTATGGATTTTCTCGGTGTTCTCCAGCACGATCAGCTGAGTGTCGTCATAGAAACTGACCCCGAGCTCCTCACACGATTGGCGGCCATTCTCCAGCAGGCGCGCTTTGAAGGCAGGATCAACCCACGCTCTCGCGACTACCTTGGCGCCAAGGGCCGGTGTGCGGGAATCGAGCACTTCTATCTGCCGTCTGACCTCACCGGGGCCAAGCAATTTCTTCTCGACCAGCAATTCGCGTACTGCAATCTCCATGATTTCGTAGTACGACGGATGCCCTTCCTGCTGGACGGGCGCGTGAGAATGATCGTGATCGTGATCGTCGCCGTGTGCCGGAACTTCGCTGCTCATGGTTTCTCCCTTTGGAGCCACGTTTCGAACACTTCGATGTGCAGAGCATCGCCGGGTGAATCTTTATAGTTTTCCCAAAGACGTGTCATCGGAAACGAGACGCGGTAATAGTGCAGCTTGATTCCGGCGTTCCGGCCAAAGCTTTCGTCTTCGTTGTCGATACCCGGTGGTTCGATGACCGCTTCCACGACACCCGTCTTGCCCCGCAGATAGGTCGGCACGCGGTAATGCCCAACCGGCGTTCGTTCAGCAACACGGACGACATCGCCGACGCGAAAAATGGGCACCTCTCGCTCTGCGAACACCACTTTTGCCGGGTTTTCTGTTGATTCGTGCCTCATTGCACTGCTCCCATTCTTGGAAGAAGCAATCGTTGGCGGCGCTATCTATGGCCTTGGGAAGGCCTCAAGCGTCGGTGATAAAGCCAGTTGTGCACTGCCTAAATGGTCACCAGGTGAGTCACAGTAATAACTGTAAACATCTGACCCTTCCGGCAGGGGCTAATGTCTTAGCCATTACCTAAAACGGGGTCGGTTTTCTAGCAGACTAGCAAGCACGCCAGTGCGCGTCAATCTGGTTTTCGCTTCACGGTTTGGCAAGCGGGTTTCGCAGCGCTCCGGATGCGGTCACAGCCTCCAGCGCGCAATAAAAAAGAGCGAAGCCCACCAAGGCTTCGCTCTCGAACCATCCCAGCAAATGCGCTAAAGCGCTTTCAGGTCATCAACCGCAGGCGGGCGCGGCCTTCTTGCAGGCATCGGCCAGTTGCGGCGGGGGGTCCTTCTTGAATACCGTTTTATACGATTCGAGCACGTTCGACTGCACGACAGGCAGCGATTGCACGCCGATCCATGCCGGCGGCGTCTGCCCAATCAACGCCTTCATCATCGCCATGGCTTCGGCCACGCCTTGATCGTAGGGGCGCTGCGAACCGGTTGCCTTGAGCGGGCCGCCCTTGGCAATTTCAATGGCGGATTCGAGACCGAGGTCGACCGTCGTCATAGGCGTATTGAGTCCTTGTGCGCGCATTGACGTCAGCGTGTCGAGCGCCGGCTGGTCCCATACGGCAAACACGCCCTTGACGTCCGGATTCGCCGTGAGGAAGTCACCCGCAATCTGTCCGACTTTCGACGGGTCCGTGAACGCGACCTGCTTGACCTTGATGTCGGGGCGATTCTTCTTCATCCAGTCGTTGACGGCCTTGGTGCGCTCCGTCGTGCTGAAATAATCCACACCGAAGTTCACCAGACCTACCGTCCCGCCCTTCGGCACGCACGATGCGAGCACCTTCGCCGCGATCTGGCCATTGCCTTCGCTATCCGCCGAGACCATTGCCGCGTACTCCTCAGGATGCTTGAGGCCGGTCGGCACGTTGTCCATGAACACGAGCTTGATACCGGCCTGCGAGACTTTCTTGTAGGTCGCAGCCGTTGCCGTGCCGTCGACGGGGATCGAGATGATGCCGTTCGGATGGCGCTGAATCGTGTTTTCGATGTCGGCGATCTGCTTGTCGACCTGATACTCGGCCGACGCCGTGCCGATCACTTCCACGCCGTATTTCTTCAGCGTGTCCGTGATGCCCTGCACCTGCAGTTGCGACCAGTCGAGGTTCATGGTCTGCATCGAAATGCCGACCTTGAAGTTGCCGGCCTTGACCTTCGCGGCTTCGGCATCCATCAGCTTGACGGCATCGACCGATGCGGCCTTTTCGCCATTCGGCCCCTGACCGACGATACCCTTCGGTCCAATCGAGTTCACCGGCAGGCTCTCGTGCATGCCTGCGCGAGAGCCTGCGAACAGCATAGCGCGAGCGCCGTTGTTGCCAGAACACTGGCCAGTCTCGCTCCAGATCCACGACGATAGTTCATGGTTTTCCTCCGTTGGTCGTGTTGTACTGCGTCTCCTGCGATTCTTTTGGACTACCCTTCACGGCCCGACACGCAACGTTGCATCCATGGCGAACCAATTGACTCTGAGTGCTAACTATCCTATTTGCGGGTGAACGCGACTGCCGCGACAATGATGACGCCCTTGATTACGAGTTGCAGCGACGAACTCACGCCGAGCAGCACCAGCCCGTTATTCAGCGTGCCGATGATGAGACTGCCGAGCAGCGTGCCAAGAATGAAGCCGCGTCCGCCGAACAGACTGCAGCCGCCCAGCGTGACGGAAGCAATCACGTCGAGTTCCATGCCCTGCACCACGTCGGGGCGCGCGGCATGCGAACGCGCGGCGAGTACCAGCGCGGCGAGCCCGGCCAACGCGCCCGTCAGGACGAAAGCGAGCGTCGTCACGCGGCGAATGTTGATGCCTGAATAAAGCGCGGCCGTCGGATTGCCCCCTGCCGCATAAATCTGCCGGCCGAACACGCTGTAGTGCAGCAGCAGAATGCCGCCGATCACGGCGAGCAGCGTCCATAAGATCGGCACCGGCACGCCGGCGATATCGCCTTCACCGAAGATCGCGATGAACCTGTCGTTGGTGATGATCTCGGGGCGCGTCGTAGTGACCATCAATGCCAGACCGCGCGCTGCACTCAGGCTTCCGAGCGTGACGAGAAACGACGGAATGGACAGGCGCGTCGTGACGAAGCCGTTGATTGCGCCGACGATCGCGCCGGTGCCAATGCCTGCGATCGCGCCGAGAATCCAGTTGTCGCTGATGTGCGACATCGCCAGCGCCGCCGACATCCCCGACAAGGCCAGCACCGATCCCACCGAAAGATCGATCTGCCGCGCAATGATCACGAACGTCATGCCGATTGCGATGATCGACACCAGCGCCGTCTGCCGCCCAATATTCAGGAAGTTATCGACGGACAGAAACCATGGCGACGCAAAGCTGAACACCACCAACAGAATCGCAAACGCGATATACAGCATGTACGGGCGATCGCCCTGCAGCAGAAGCTGCGCGATGCGCCACGCGCGTCCGTGCCGCTGGGCGGCCTGTTGCTCGGCGGACATCGGCGAAACAGACTCGTTCATGTTGCAAGCTCTTCGGTAAAGCGGGGAAGTTGAATGAGATGGTGCAGTTCTTCCGCATGGCGAATCTGCCCGCGCTCGTAGGTTCGTTCAATCGAGCCGTCCACCACGATGGAAATTCGGTCGCACAGCCGCAACAGTTCGTCCAGATCCGACGACACCACCACCACGCCAGTGCCCGCGCGCGCCGCGTCGTGCACCACACCATAGATTTCTTCGCGCGCGCCGACATCGACGCCGACTGTCGGCTCGTCGAGCAGCAACACCTTCGGGCGCGGATAGTTCCATTTGGCAAACACGACCTTCTGCTGGTTGCCGCCGGAGAGAAACTTCGCCTGGGTCGACGCATCGGGCGCCTTCACGGCCAGTTGCTTCATCGCCGTGCGCGCCTGAAGTGCAGCCGCTTTCGCAAGCAGCCAGCCCCCGCGCGAAAACTGCGCAAGGCGCGGCAAGGTCAGATTGCGTTCGATCGAATGGTCGAGCACGAGCCCTTGCAGATGCCGGTCCTCCGGCACCAGCGCAACGCCGCGCCGGATCGCGTCAGCGGGGCTGCGCGCGGCGAGAGGCTCGCCGTCGAGTTCGATCGTGCCGGTGTGAATCGGTAGCAGACCGAAGATTGTCTGCAGGATTTCCGTGCGGCCACTTCCGATCAGCCCGGCAAGACCATGCACCTCGCCCTTGCGCACGGCGAAATCCACGCGCGAGAGACGCGCGTTGCTCACGTTCGAGAGCGTCAGCACCGGCGCGCCATGATCGACCGGCGGCGCGATCTGCGCTGCCGCGCCTGTGTCCGCGGATGGTTGTGGTTGGGTCGCCACGCCCCGCGTGGTTTCCTGCCTCGCCTGCATGGCCGCATGCCGCGGGCCGACGATGGCTGCGACCAGTTGCTTCATGTCGGTCTCGGCGGTGGCGAAATGGCCCGCGTTGGCGCCGTCGCGGAACACCGTCACGCGCTGGGAAATGCGAAACACCTCGTTGAGCCGGTGCGTGACGTAGATCACGCCGACACCGCGCTCCGTCACCGTGCGAATCGCGTCGAACAGAATCTGTTCTTCGCCGCCCGTGAGCGCGGAGGTGGGTTCGTCGAGAATCAGCACACGGACATCGCCCATCAGCGCCTTGCAGATTTCCGTCATCTGACGATAGGCAAACGGCAGCGAATCGACCGGCACGCGTGGATCGAGCGGAATATGGTGTTCGCGCAGAAAGGCGCTGACCTGCGCCATCAGCTCGCGCTGCCTGACGAAGCCCAGCCGCGTGCGCGGCTCGCGCCCGAGCATCAGATTGGCGCCCACCGACAGCGATTCGACCAGACTCAGGTCCTGATAGACGACGGCGACGCCTGCTTCGCGCGACTTCGCCGGCGATTCGAACGCGACCTTCTGGCCGGCAATTTCGATCGAGCCTTCGTCGTACGCGTGGACGCCGCTCAGTATCTTGATGAGGGTGGATTTGCCCGCGCCATTTTCGCCGAGCAGTGCATGCACTTCACCCGGCAAAACCTCCAGATTGACGCCGCGCAGCGCCTGCACGCCACCAAATTTCTTGGTGACGCCCGTGACGCGGATCAATGGCACTTGAGGCGATGAAGCGGCCGCGACCGCAACCGGCTCACTCATCCTGATGTCTCCTTCGTCCGTATGACGAATTCTTATGCTTCGCGATCGGGCCGCGAGGTGTGTTGTGATCTTCGCATCAGCCAAATGATGCGTCAATAACATTTAGCCCTATCTGATCGGTAAACGGCGAGAGAATCACAACAAGAATCGCGCAGTTTGTGATGATCCTATCGTTTACGTATCAGCCATCACGCGGCAACACCGTCAGAGCGCCAGTTCATCCGCCCTGGAAAGAAACATCTGCAGGACTGCAGACGTATTCGACCGGCTGTAGCCGATCACCAGATCGACCGTCGGCGCTTCGCCTTCGAGCGGGCGGCTCACCACCGACCACGGCAGCAGGTTGTTGGCGTACTCCGGCAACAGGGCGAGCCCGCGCGTGGAGGCCACCAGCGACATCGCCATGGCGAGATTGTCCACGCCGTGTTCGGGCGTGACCTCGATCGCGTTGTCGCGCAGATAGCGCAAGATCACCTGATTGAGCACCGTCGCCTTGTTCGTCGCCATGATGAACGGCTCGCCCGCGAAATCTTCCGGGCGGATCGTGCTCCGGGCGGTCAGCCGGTGATCGCTTGGCATCAGCACAATGAGCTTTTCCCGACTCACCACCCGGTAGTCCAGATCGAACCCCGGTTCGGCGCGCAGAAACGCGAGGTCGAGCTTGCCGCGCGCCACAGCATCGGCCAGGTCCGGTGAGTAGTGGCTCGACACCGTCACGTCGATCTTCGGCAATTCCTCGCGCAACACCTGCATCGCACGCGGCAGCCAGGTCATTTCCTGCCCCGTCAGAAACCCGAGCGCGAAGACCGGCTTGGAGGGTTGCGACGCACGCCGCGCCGCCTCGGTGGCGGCGTCGACCTGGGACAGCGCGAGTCGCGCGTGGTCGAGAAATGCCTTGCCCGCCGCCGTCAGTTCAACCCCGCGTGCGCTGCGACTGAACAGTTCGGCGCCGACCTCCTCTTCCAGGTCGCGAATCTGGCGGCTCAGCGACGGCTGGGAGGTAAACAGCCGGCGTTCGGCCGCCACCGTGAGACTGCCGGTCTCGGCGACCACGATGAAGTACCGCAAATGGCGAAGTTCCATAGACCCTCTTTGACGACCCATGCCTCACAGGCATGCCAGCCAGCCTACAAAGTCTTTTAATTTTGTGCAAGCCCCCACTAGATTACCCATCAGGCGGCGACGCAACGGCAATCCGATCAAGACAATCAACCCGCTCCGATTCCGCTCCATGCCTGACATCTATATCGCTGAGGAACTGAAATGAACATGTCGGTCGTTTTGCCCAGCGGCGAATACGCAACTGCCAGCCAGCCGGGCATGAGCCTTCTCAACGGCAAAACCGCGCTGGTAACGGGCGCCTCACGCGGAATTGGCCGCGCCGCTGCGCTGGCTCTCGCTCAGGCGGGTGCCCAGGTGCTGGTTCACTACTGCCGCGAAGACCAGGCCGCCAGCGAAGTGGTTGCGCTGATTCGCGCCGACGGCGGGCATGCCGACAAGATTGGCGCGGACCTGCGCACGCCGGAAGGTCCGCACCGGCTGGCCAGGCGGGTGCGCGTCGTGATCGGCGCGCGTCTGGACGTGCTGGTGGCGAGCGCCGGGATCGCGAAGGACGCGAGCCTCGAAGACACCACCGTCGACGATTTCGACGAACTGTTCGCCCTGAACGTGCGTGCGCCCTACTTTCTGGTTCAGCAACTCATGCCGGCGATGTGTACAGGCAGCAGCGTCGTGCTGGTTTCATCGCTGGCCGCGCATGCCTCGGTGGGTTCGCTTTCGGCCTACGCAGCAAGCAAGGGCGCGGTCGATACGCTCGTCAGGCATTTCGCACTTACGCTCGGTAGCCGCGGTGTGCGCGTGAATGCGATTGCACCGGGCGTGGCGGCAAACAGCGTGTCGGCGCTCGCGACCACGAAGAATAGCCGCGAGGCCACGCTCGAGAGGCAGACATTGAAACGTAGTGCGCAGTTCGAGGACATTGGCAGCAGCGTGGTTTTTCTGGCTTCGGATGCCGCGCGCTGGATCACGGGCGAAACCTTATGCGTCGACGGAGGCCCGAAAAAATTTAACCACTATTCCATCCAGTAACGCCGTATCGCAGGTCCAACCTCATTTCAATTTAATTCGTCATCCATATTAATCGAGATCATGAAAAACTTATTCACTCCCAAGCAGGTCGGTGCCTATTCCCTCTCCCATCGTGTCGTTCTGGCGCCGATGACCCGTTTGCGCACCATTCAGCCGAACGACATCCCCAGCCCGATGATGGCGGATTTCTACGGCCAGCGCGCCTCGGAAGGCGGCCTCGAAATCATCGAAGGTGTCAGCATCTCGATCACGGCCCGTTCGTATCTGGGCGCCGCGAGCTTCTATCACGACGGCCAGACGGAAGGCTGGAAGGCCATCGCCAACGCGGTTCATGCCAAGGGCGGCCGCGTCTTCATGCAACTCATTCACGGCGGCCGGCAAAGCCACGTGGAAATGACGGGCGGCGTTGCGCCGCTGGCGCCCTCGGTCGTCCCGTTCGATGGCGTAGCACTCACCAAGGACGGTTTCGTTCCGGCGTCACCGCATCGTGCATTGGCGATCGAAGAAATCCCCGGCATCATCGAAGATTTCCGGCTGGCCGCTCAACGGGCACTCGACGCAGGCTTCGACGGTGTCGAACTGCATGGCGCAAACGGCTACCTCGTGGACCAGTTTATTCAGGACGGTACCAACAAGCGCACGGACGCCTACGGCGGCCCGCTTGAAAACCGTGTGCGATTCCTGCGGGAAGCGGTCGAAGCGCTGATCTCGGTGTTCGGTGCAGAACGGGTTGGCGTGCGGATCTCGCCGTCCGGCGAGTGGGGCGGCATCTCCGACAGCAATCCGGAAGCCACCTTCAGTTACGTGGCAAAAGTGCTCGACGGATACGGCCTCGCGTATCTGCATGTGATCGAACCGCGAATCAAGGGCGACGAAACACTGCACGAAGGACACGCTGCGGTCGCGGTGAAGTATCTGCGGCCACATTTCACGGGTCCGATTATCGCCGCAGGTGGTTTCGACGGCGCGAGCGCTGAAGCGATCGTTGCATCGGGCGATGCCGACCTCGTAGCGTTTGGGCGCCACTTCTCGTCGAATCCGGACCTGCCGTACCGCCTGAAGCACGCTTTGCCGCTCACGCCTTACGTCCGTGCGGCCTTCTGGGGCGGCGACGAAACGCATTACACGGACTTCCCCGCTTACGAAGCCCTTGCGACAGCGTAACCCTGCACTAGACTCAATACGCTCAACGCGGTGCCCCTTCATCATCCATCTAGATGTCCCGATCACGAGGTTCACATGTCACGCACGATTCAGTTTGCAAAAGCCGGCGGTCCCGAAGTACTCGAATTCGTCGAACAGCAAGTTCGCGCGCCCGGTCCCAATGAAGTTCGCATTAACGTGAAGGCAATCGGTATCAACCGCGCCGAAGCCATGTGGCGCACCGACATCTATATCGAACCGGTCAAATTCCCCGCCGGTCTCGGCTACGAAGCGGCAGGCGTCGTCGATGCCGTCGGCTCAGGTGTCAACGGTATTGCAGTGGGCGACGACGTCAGCATCATCCCGTCGTTTTCGATGAACCAATACGCTACGTACGGCGAGGTCATCATTGCGCCGGACTACGCGGTCGTGAAGCATCCAAAGACGCTCTCGTATGCGGAGGCTGCCTCGGTATGGATGATGTTCGTGACGGCCTACGGCGCGCTCATCGAAGACGCCAAGGTCACCCAGGGCGATTTCGTCATCATTCCGGCTGCCTCCAGCAGCGTGGGCCTCGCGGCGATCCAGCTCGCCAACTATGCGGGCGCGACGACGATTGCGCTCACGCGCACCTCGGAAAAGCGCGCCCAGTTGCTCGAAGCCGGCGCGGCGCACGTGATCGCCACGGAAGAATCCGACCTGGTGCAGGAAGTGATGCGTATCACCGGCGGCAACGGGGCGCGCGTCGCGTTCGACCCGGTTGGCGGTCCCACCTTCGCCAAACTGGTGGGCGCCCTGTCGTTCGGTGGCATCGCGTTCATCTACGGCGCGCTCAGCACCGAGGTCACGCCGCTGCCCATTCTTGACATGATTGCCAAGGTCATCACGGTCAAGGCGCACAACATCTGGCTGACGAGCGGCGACGAAACCCGCCGCAAGGCTGCGGTCGAATTTGTCCTTAAAGGCCTGGAAAGCGGCGCACTCAAACCGGTTATCGATCGTACCTTCAGGTTCGACGACTTCGTGGAAGTGCACCGTTATCTGGAGAAAAACGGCCAGTTCGGCAAGATCGTCGTCACCGTGTGACCGGCACAGGCGCAACCGCGCCCCATGTCCCGCAGGGTTCGATTGTTGGCAGAACCCAAACGGAGTTTTCAGCGAACGCGTATTTATCCGCTGTAAGGCAGTCGATATCATGCCCTCGAGGGTGTCGTAAAGGGCACCCACACTCCATGCCCCGTTGTGTCGCTTGCCGCCACGACGGGCGTTGGCGTCTCTTCGCTGCGCGGCAGCGGGCGCCGAAGCGAATGGCAGCACATCGTTACAGGCCGCCCTGTCCGCAAGGACGGCGCCAAATAAAGGATTCGACGTGAACGGAACAGGAACCGGGTCAGACTTCGCGGTGACGCACAAGCGAACCGCGACGCGCAATCGACAACTGAAGGTCGATGCCACCGAGCGCCACGACGCCACCGAACCAGCCTTCCCGTCGAGCGGCGCCGCGTTGCCCCGGTCCGCCATGACGCCCGCGCGGCTTGCCGATCCATGGGCGGTCGTGATTGCCGGGCTCAAGGACGGCGCGGGGCCCCTGTCGAGCGCGGTCAATGCGGGCGCAGCGCGGGTCGACAAGACCGCGCAGGATGTCACCGAAGAGCCACGCCAGCCCGCCTCCCGCTCCGGGCGCGAGTGTAGCAACCGCGCCCGGCGCGGCGCAGCGGCCGATCGTGCCCGCGCGCCCGCGGCCCTCGCGGAGAGCGCCGTCGTGACCTTCGTCGAACGTTTCAGCCCCAAATCCGTGTCGATTACATGGCGGGACTCCACCGCCGCCAACTATTGCGAGCAGCTCTGGATTCGCCGGATCGCCCGCTCGCAAGGGGTGTGCGCGCTGACTGGGAACAGTATCGTGCGCGGCGACGCCGTTTATGGACCGGCCGGCCGCACTGCGGCCCGTCCGGCCAATGCCGCGCAAATGGTGCTGGCCGAAGCGATCGAATACCTCGAAGGCCCGGCATGATATAGCGGATCGGCCCACCGGCTGATCCGCCGCCACTCTTTTGGTCCATTGCGGTCCTCTTTCTGCCCGAGCTCAGCTCCGACCTACGCGCATATCCAGTCGCGACAACAAGACCTCTGCCTGCGATCCCAGCAGATCGCGAGGGCTTTGTTGCGCTCGTCTTCTTCGATGTGGACGATCCCGCAAGCCCATCGAGCCATGCGTATCAGCGCATGCTTTCATTTTCCCGACACCCGGCTCTACCTCACGCATTGGACGATGCAGTCCTAACGATCGGGCACGTCATCGTCAAAGCATGCTCCTGAAGCATGGCCACCCACCTACAAAGTCTTTTTCCTTTTGCCCTTGCGCCATTAAATTGGCTTTCATGTCAGCGACGCAAACCGACAACACGCCACGCGTCGCAGCTTTGATTCGCAAGCGCCCGGCGTGCACGCGCACCCCGCAGGCATAGCAGCCTTCAACCTTAAAGGAATTGATCATGACTGATCTGCACGGCAAGACCGCCCTCGTGACCGGCGCTTCCCGCGGCATTGGGCGCGCCAGCGCGCTCGCCCTCGCCAAACAGGGCGCCGAGGTGCTGGTTCACTACAGCAGTGGAGAGAAGGAAGCCGATGCGGTGGTCGCGGAAATCCGCGCGGCGGGCGGCAAGGCCCAAAAAGTCGGCGCAGACCTGCGTGCAGCCGATGGTCCGCAAAAGCTCGCAAAACAAGTACGCGAATTTGTCGGCGAACGTCTGGATGTGCTGGTCGCCAACGCCGGCATCTCCAAGGCAGCGCGCATTGAAGACACCACGGTCGAGGACTTCGACGACCTGTTCGCCGTGAATGTGCGAGCGCCCTACTTTCTCGTGCAGCAGTTGCTGCCGGTGCTGGGAGAAGGCAGTAGCGTCGTGCTGCTTTCCTCGCTCGCGGCTCATTCGGCAGTGGGTGCCTTGTCGGCCTACGCGGCAACCAAAGGCGCCGTCGATACGCTGGTCCGGCATTTCGCTGTAGCGCTCGGCGAGCGCGGCATTCGCGTCAATGCCGTCGCGCCCGGCGTGGTCGCGACCGACATGTCGAACTTCACAAAAACCGATGCGGGCCGCGACATCACGCTTGGCATGCAGGCGCTCAGCGCATCGCGCAACCCGACGACATCGCCGGTGCGGTCGCCTTCCTCGCCTCCGATCACGCACGCTGGGTGACGGGCGACACCTTGCACGTCGACGGCGGCTCGAAACTCTGATCGAACCAGTGAAAACCTGAAGCGCGGGTCGAGGCTCGGCCGCCGGCCGCGGCATTGCTCCTGCGCAAAATCTTCAAAGGCCCCATCATGGTGACAGGCGCGGACGAACGCGCATGTCTCGACTTCATGCCGTTTGCCGCCTGAGCGGCCGCGGCCCGCCATACCGGCTTCGCCTCGCACTTGCGTGTGCATACGGCGATCAACTCAAGGAGTGTTTCGATGTCAAGCAACCCCAATCCCGCCGCCAAAACTGTCAAGGTGCCCGGTCCGGACCATCCGATCACCATCGAGCCGAATCCGGCGCATATCGTGGTCAAGCTGGCCGGCAAGGTGATCGCCGATACCCGCGAAGCGGTGACGCTGCGCGAGGCCGCCTACCCAGCCGTCCTGTACATCCCGCGTAAGGACGTGGACATGAGCCTGCTGGAGCGCACCACGCATGCTACCTACTGCCCCTACAAGGGCGATTGCTCGTATTACTCGATTCCGGCTGGCGGCGAGCGCTCGGTGAACGCGGTCTGGACGTATGAAAACCCGTATGCGGCAGTCGAACCCATCAAGGCTTACCTCGCCTTCTACCCTGACCGGGTCGACGCGATCGAAGTGCAAGCCTGAGCGCCGCAGCGCAATGAAGTGCAGCGCGAGCGGCCACATCGGCTGACCGCTCGCGCAAAACCGGGCCAGTAACAACATCCATTGCCCAGTCTGTCGTACTGAACATAGGCGCGCAAGCCCGGAGGCAGATCAAGCGGAGAATACCTCCACCATCTGCGCGTTGAAGCCGTTCACCACATCATGCTCGCCCGGCCCCGGATTGCCCCGGAACAGCTTCGCGCCTTCGACCAGTACCTCATCCGATCCGCTTGCGAGGACGTCGATGGTTTCCTCGATATACGCGTCCAGCGGCATCGCCTGTTCGGCCTCGCGGCTGTTCATCAGGTCGGTGCGCACCCACGGCGGTGCGATTTCGAGCACACGCACCGTGGTATCGCGCAGCATGAAGCGTTGTGACATGACGTACGAATGCAGCGCGGCCTTGGTCGACGAATACACCGACGTCAAGGCCATGCGCTGTGTCCGGCTGCATGACGCCCGCGTTGTTGATCAGCACGTTGAGGGCCGGATGGTCCTTGATCAACTGGGCCGCGACCCGTTCGATACTTCCGGCGTCGGTAATATCCAGCTCGATTGCCGCCATGCCGGGGTTCGCCGCCACCACCTCGTCGACATGGCTGCGCCGGCGTCCGCCGATGATGACCTTGTTGCCCCGCTGATGCAGCGCTTCGGCCAGTCCACGGCCAATGCCCGAGCCGCCGCCAGTGATAAAGATCGTGTTTCCGCTGAGTTTCATGATGGAGTCCTTAAAAAAATTGCAAGGGTTGTGCAGGTGGATTCGTGCAGCGCTTAAGCGGGAAACCGGTCACCGAACATCGGCAGTCCACTGACGGATTCCGCCTGGGTGGCTTCGTCCTGCAATACGTCCCAGTGTTCGGCGAGCTTGCCGTCTTCAAAGCGGACCACGTCTGCTGCGATCCACGCGGCCGGCCTGCCGCTACCCGAGAAACGCCCGTGTGCGATCACATAATCGCCTTCGGCCACGATCAGCTGATTCTCGTAACGCAACGTGTCAGGTAGCGTGCGGATCAGGGCAAACAGCCCTTCACGTCCCGGCGCGATATGCGCGCTATGTTGAATGTAGCGGTCCGACCAGAAGCGTTCGGCAGCGGCATAGTCGCGCTTGTTGAAAAGCGTATCGAACGCTTCGAGAACAAGGGCCCTGTTCTGTTTAGGGGTGGTTTTGCTCATGTCGGTCTCGATCAAAGTGAGTGAATCGAATCGCGGCCCGGCGGAAGTCTGAGATTGGCGAGGCTCATGGACGGAGCGTGTCGTTGTCGTTTCACTTCCCTTCTGGCGGCGTGGTGAAGAGAAAGATAACGGCGGAATGCCGACGGCGGTAGCCATCGGTTTTCGCTATCTTTTATGTATGGGATGCATAGATGGCGCAACTGACGGCGGCGCCTGGTCGCCTACCCGCGTCGAGCATCTGGCAGTGCGAAAAGAATCGTCAGACGCGAAATGAGCCAGCGCGTTCTTCGCGCCTGAAATCAGCCGTGAGGTATTCGACGACCGCGCGTCCCGCAGCGCGGGTGGCCCGGCCCATGGGAAAGAATGCGTGCACCGGAATGTCGGCGGTTTGCCATTCGACCAGCAGCCTGACGAGCGAGCCATCGGCAAGCTCGCGGCGGCAGGCCCATTCGCTGGTGGAAGTGATACCGATCCCTGCGATCGCCGCAGCCACCGCGCCCTCGTTCTCGTTGGTTGAAAAATGCGCTTCGAGCTCGACCGTCACGTCCTCGTCCCCGCGTGAAAATTTCCAGCCCGCCGGGACCACCGACGCCGGTCCGCCAACGATGCGGTGCTGTTTCAGCTCATCGGGCGTGGCCGGCGCACCGTGACGTTCGATGTACTCAGGCGCCGCGATGATGACCCGCTGAATGTGCGTCATCAGCCTTGCGGTGGCGCTCGAATCGACGAGATTTCCGAGCCGGATGGCGACATCCACCGCGTCTCTAACCAGATCCTGCGGACGATCGCCCAGCAGCATCTGCAGCCGCAATTCCGGATGACGCGCAAGAAACGGCGCGACACGCGGGATCACTTCGCGGATCGCCACGCTGCTCGGCATGCTCATGCGCAACATGCCACGCAGTTCGCTGCCTTCGCGCACGCTCTGACCGGCGTCCTCGAGCGCCGTGAGGATTGGGTCGAGACGCGACAAAAACTCGGCGCCTGCATCGGTCAATACGACTGCTCGCGTGGTACGCGTCAGCAAACGCGCCCCCAGGTCGCTTTCGAGGTCGGCGATGATGCGCGATACCTGCGATTGCGACAGCCCGAATTCGCGCGCTGCAGCCGAGAAGCTACCGAGCCGCGCGACGCGGGTGTACAGCTTGAGGGAGAGGATATCCTTCACGGTGCCCGATAACTGGTTTGAGGCGGGATGCCGAAGCAAGGCTATACGATTGATGCGTGATGCGCAAATATATGCCGGGCGAACCGCCATCGCGCAGCAGCCGGATTGCATCGAGGCGGCACGCCCGCTTTGAACGCATCAGCGAAACCGCAGAGCTGCCAACCCGCAAAAAATCACTTGCCGGAATGATTGGCAACCGCTACCGTTACGCCGTTCTACACGCTGTCGCGGGAGAGACTGTCACGCAGCAATGCGTTGACGGCGCCGACGGAGCAACCGCCCCGGAAACTCTCAGGCACAAGGACCGCCCAGCGGGAACATCTGGAGAGCGGCGCTTTACGCGCCCACCGAAGGGGATTTTCGCCCGCCCGGCAACGGGATGCGCGCGAAAAGAAACTCTCAGGTACATGGACAGATGGGGCATGGAAGCCGGAAACGGCCGTGCTCACTTACTCTGGACCATGACATGTCAAGCATCGCCATCATTGGCGCCGGCATTACCGGCGTCACGACCGCTTACGCCCTCGCGCAACGCGGCTTCAACGTTACCGTGTTCGAACGCCACCGCTATGCCGCGATGGAAACCTCCTTCGCCAACGGCGGCCAGTTGTCGGTTAGCAATGCCGAGGTGTGGAACCGCACGGCAACCGTCGTCAAAGGCCTGCGCTGGATGCTGACCCGCGACGCACCGCTGCTGCTCAATCCGCTGCCGAGCTGGCACAAGTATTCGTGGATGGGCGAATTTTTGCGGCAGATTCCGCATTACCGTGCGAACACCATCGAAACCGTGCGACTGGCGATTGCCGCGCGCGAGCATCTGTTTTCGATTGCGGCGCGCGAGCAGATCGATTTCGACCTCGAACGGCGCGGCATTCTGCACGTCTACAAGACCGGCAAGGAATTCGACGCGGCGGCTAAAGTCAACGCGCTGCTCAACGAAGGCGGACTCGAACGCAACCCGGTGAGCGTGGCGGATATTCGCCAGATCGAACCGGCACTCGACGGTGCCTTCCATGGTGGCTTCTTCACCCCGTCCGATTCGACCGGCGACATCCACAAGTTCACACGTGGCCTCGCGCAGGCATGCGAGCGTCTTGGCGTCGAATTCCGTTACGACACGGAGATCACGTCGATCACGCCCGGCCGCGCAGGCAGCTTCAGCATCGACGCGAGGCAAGCGGGCGAGCCGTTTCAGCAGACGTTTGCGCAGGTCGTGGTCTGTGCCGGCGTGCAGAGCCGCGAATTCGCGTCGATGCTCGGCGACCGCGTCAATATCTACCCTGTCAAAGGCTATTCCATCACGGTTTGTCTCGACGACGCCGCGAGCCAACACGGCGCACCGTGGGTCAGTCTGCTCGACGACAGCGCGAAGATCGTCACGAGCCGCCTCGGCAGCGACCGCTTCCGCGTGGCCGGCACCGCTGAAATCAACGGCTTCAATCGCGACATTCGCGCTGAGCGTATTGCGCCGCTGACTGAATGGACTCGCCGACATTTTCCGCAGGTCAATACGTCGCGCGTGATCCCATGGGCCGGCTTACGGCCGATGCTGCCGAGCATGTTGCCGAAAGTGGGTAAAGGCCGCCTGCCCGGTGTGTTCTATAACACCGGACATGGGCATCTTGGCTGGACGCTTTCGGCGGCGACCGCCGCAGGCGTAGCCGATGTGATCGCGGCGACGCGCGTATCGCGAACCTGATCGTCAGCTCCGCGAAGCATTCTTCGCGGGCTGACGCGGGCCGCAAGGCCGCTAAATCCACCCAACCCACCCAACCCGCTAACGCGCTTCAGCGACCTTGCGTTGCCGCCATAGGCAAAGCAGGTCGCAGGCTATGTGTGCGGCGGCAATCGCGGTGATTTCGCTCTGATCGTACGCGGGCGCCACTTCCACGACATCCGCGCCGATCAGGTTCACGCCACTGAGACCACGCACGATAGCCAACCCCTGCGCCGACGACAACCCGCCGGCAACCGGCGTACCCGTGCCCGGTGCAAAGGCCGGATCGAGACAATCGATATCGAAGGTCAGATACGCGGGACGTTCCCCGACAATCGACATGATCCGCTCCACCGCCGCACGCGTGCCATGTTCGTGCACCCACGCCGCGTCGAGGATGTTGATACCCATGAAGTCGTCGTTCCACGTACGGATGCCGACCTGCACCGAGGTCTTCGGATCGATCAGGCCGTCTTTCACCGCCTTGTAGAACATCGAGCCGTGATTCAGGCTGTCCGGACTGTCGTCGGCCCAGGTGTCGCAGTGGGCGTCGAAGTGAATCAGCGACAACGGCTTGCCATACTTCTCCGCATGCGCAATCAGCAACGGGTAGGTGATGTAGTGATCGCCGCCTAGCGTCAACATCTTTGCATCCGAACGCAGAATGGTGCGGGCATGCTCGACGATCGCTGGTTTGATCGTCAACGGATTGTGCGCATCAAACCAGCAGTCACCATAATCCGTCACGGCGAGATCGTCGAATGGGTTGAAGCCCCACGGATAGGGATGTAATTCGGACAACTGCACGCTCGCCGCCCGCACCGCGGCAGGACCGAGACGCGCGCCGGAACGGAAGGTCGTGGCCAGATCGAGCGGCACACCGGAAACGACCACATCGGCCCCTGCCAGTTCGCGTGTGTACTTGCGCCGCATGAACGACAGCACACCCGCGTAAGTGTTCTCGATCGACGAGCCGTAGAGAGACGGGCGGCGGATTGCACCGTCGCCATAGAGCAGTTCAGTCATGGGACGACCTGATAAAACACGCCGGCAACACGCGCGATTTTCCTGAAGTTGTGCGCGTGTCGCCCGGCTTCGGATTCATTGGGAACGCGACGGTGCGAGTCCTGCCCCCCCGCGCTGGCTTGCGAATCCTTTAGCGCAGCCGCACCAGAGTGGATTTAAGCTCGGTGTACTTCTCCAATGCATGCAACGACTTGTCACGGCCGTTGCCCGATTGCTTGTAGCCGCCGAACGGGAAATTCATATCGCCCCCTTCGTCGTAGCAATTGACCCACACGGTGCCGGCGCGCAGGCTGCGCGCGACTTCGTGCGCGGTTGTCAGGTTCGAGGTCCAGACCGCGGCGGCAAGGCCATATTCGCTGTCGTTGGCAATCCTGATCGCTTCTTCAACCGTATCGAATGTGATGACCGACAGCACCGGCCCGAAGATTTCTTCGCGGGCGATCTTCGCGTCCGCCTTCGTGTCGAAGATGGTCGGCTCGATATAGTAGCCGCCGGTTTCGTGCTTCACGCGCCCGCCGCCGAGCAGCAGCTTCGATTCCGCGCGTCCCGCTTCGATATAGCCCAGCACGCGGTCCAGTTGCACCTGATCGACGATTGCGCCCATCGAGGTCTTCGGATCGAGCGGATTGCCCGGCGTATAACTGCGCGCGGCGGCAATCAGCTTGTCGAGAAACACGTCTTTGATGTCGCGATGCACGAGCAGGCGCGAACCCGCCGTGCACATCTCGCCCATGTTGTAGAAGATTGCGCCTGCCGCCGCGTTGGCGGCACGGTCGAGGTCCGCACAGTCGGACATCACGATGTTCGGCGACTTGCCGCCGAGTTCGAGCCACACACGTTTCAGATTGGACTGACCGGCGTACTGCATGATCTGCTTGCCGACGTTGGTCGAGCCGGTGAAAGCGAGGCAGTCGACATCCGGATGCAGCGCAAGCAGTTTGCCCGGTTCGCCCGCACCCGGTACGACGTTGAACACGCCTGCGGGAATGCCCGCCTCGTACGCGAGCTGGGCGATGCGAATCGCCGTGAGCGGGGATTTTTCAGAGGGCTTCAGCACCACGCTATTGCCTGCGGCCAACGCCGGGCCGAATTTCCACGAGGCCATCAGGATCGGGAAATTCCACGGCACCACCGCCGCCACCACGCCGATCGGTTCACGCGTGACGAGTCCCACCAGATGATGGTCCGCCGGCGCGACTTCGCCGCCGATCTTGTCGATGGCTTCAGCGAACCATTCCACGCAATACGCGGCGCCGGGTACATCGACCGAAGTCGTATCGCCAATCGGCTTGCCCGCATCAAGCGTTTCGAGCAGCGACAGTTCGTCGAGATGATCGCGCAGCAAGCCCGCCCAACGCAGCAGAATTGCTTTGCGCTTGCGCGGATTCAGCCCGGACCACACGCCCGCGTCGAACGCGGAGCGCGCCGCGGCCACCGCCGCGTTCACATCCTCGGCTGCGCTGTCGGCCACCTTGACGAGCAGCTTGCCGTCAATCGGGCTCAGGCAATCGAAGGTACGCCCGCTTGCTGCATGGCGGTATTCGCCGTCGATAAACGCGCGGCCTTCGATTGAAAGCGTTGCCGCTTTGTCTTGCCAGTATGCCAGGGTTTTTTCCATCAGGATGCCTCAATGTTATGCGCTCGACGTTCGACGTGCGGACCGCGCTTGCAGCCCTCACGTGCGCCGTAACGGCGTTGACGCGGAGTGTCTAGAAGCTCGGGGGTGAATTCGCCGAGACGATTTCGCAGACATGTTCCGCGCTGGGATTGCGAAAACGGTGCGGCAGGCGGCTTTCGAAGTAATAGCTGTCACCAGGGTCGAGCAGCCACGTGGCGCCCTCGACGGTCAATTCGATCTGACCGCTGACGATCACGCCGCCCTCGTGTCCCGTATGCACCAGCATTTCCGGACCGGTGTCCGCGAGCGGCTGATAGACCTCGCGCAGAATGCCCATGTTGCGGTCTTTCACGCCTGCACCGGCGAGATAGAACTCGATCGACTCGTTGCCGAGATTCGGCATGTCGGCGCGGCGCGATACCACCGAGCGGTCCGCTTCGACTTCGAACGTAAAGAACTCCGCAAGGCTCATTGGAATGCACTCGAGCAGCTTCTTAAGCGAGCCGACCGAGGGGCTGACGCGATTTTGTTCGATCAACGAAATGGTGCCGTTGGTGACGCCCGCCCGCTTGGCCAGCTCGCGCTGAGACAGGCCATTCTTCTTACGGATGTACTGCAAGCGGGTCGCTACTTCGATGGACATCGCTGCACTCTCAGAGTGGATGAACCGGTTCAGGGAACCCACGAGGGTCGGGTAAAGGTCACCCACGCCTCTCGCGAGTGTTGAATATTCTAATCACTTTAAAGCCGCCGCTGCTAGGGCAAACCCTGAGCGAAATTAGAATTACTCACTATCGCAACGAACATTCCCAACCTACGTGTTTCGGCCTGTGACCTCGGGTAAGCCCTGATAAATCTTTTATAAAAATGATTTGACGGCAATATTGGCTCGTATATGCTGGTTCACAGGCGATCGTCATGCCCACGTCACAGACACTCACCGGAGTGAATTGCGACGCAGCGAAGCTGGTTCGCGAGGGCTTGGACGATCATCCCGCGTCACGTTTCTTTAAACGCACGGTGCGTTACTGGAGCGAGGCGTTCAATACTTTCAACGTCGCTAGTCGAGTGTAATCGTGAGAGTCCGAGGCCCTTTGGTTAGGTGGGAACGCAGTCAGGCGAGACGTCTTCGTCCTGAAGGCGCCATCGCCGACGGCAGCAACGGCAGTCTGGCGTTTCGCCGCTTTCTGTCCGTCTTCACGATCCTGTCCCGCCGTTCTGTCCGACGCCACAATTCCGTCTCTGCGCGTGCTTTCATAGCCGTACGCACGGACGAGGTCGCTTCGCTGCTGCCGTAGCGCCTCCCGCCTATTTACCGTTCGGTTCACCTGTTTGTCTGAGCGCGCCTTCGTGGGTATCTGCGCTTGTGCAGGCATAGTTGCGCCTGCTGGCTGCCCAAACCTTTGCGGGTTGCGCCGGACAACAGACTGAATCGAACGGTCTCCCTGATAGCAACGCGCGGCATGGTCCGCTTTCGACCTCCGCCTGCACTTCTGGTGGCTTTGCGCACTGCGCACGGCTGCGCAACCGTGCCGCGCCTGTTTAAACGTTGTTCGTGCCGCATCCCGCGGGGAACAAACACGTCCATTCAATTAGTCATGCAAACCAGACCTCTGGTCGGCATTAGCGCCGACAGAACGATGAACGGAGCGCACCCGTCGCACATGGTGGGCGAGAAGTACATCGCCGCCGTGGTCGACGGTTCGCAGGCGTTGGCGATGCTGCTGCCTGCGCTCGGCAATCGTCAGGCTGCCGCCGACATTCTGGCGACGGTGGACGGATTGCTGCTGACCGGCAGCTATTCGAATGTCGAACCGCACCATTACGGCGGTCACGCAAGCGCGCCGGGCACGCTGCACGACGCCGCACGCGACGCGACGACGCTGCCGCTCATCATGGCCGCCGTCGACGCTGGTGTCCCCGTGCTCGCCATCTGTCGTGGCTTTCAGGAAATGAACGTGGTGTTTGGCGGGACGCTGCATCAAAGCGTTCACGCGGTGACAGGCCTGAACGACCACCGCGAGAACAAGGAAGACGAACTGGACGTGCAATACGCACCCTCGCATCTCATCGCATTGACTCAAGGCGGCTTGCTGCAGCGCCTCGCAGCCGGAGCGCACGAGGCGCGGGTGAATTCCCTGCACGGTCAAGGCGTCGAGCGGCTGGGCAACGGCCTCGTGGCCGAAGCCACGGCGCCGGACGGATTGATCGAAGCGGTGAGCGTCAAGGATGCCCGCGCCTTCGCTCTGGGTGTGCAGTGGCACCCCGAGTGGAAGCATGCGAGCGATGCGCTCTCCACCGCGATCTTCCAGGCCTTCGGCGATGCCTGCCGCGATCGAATGCGCACCAGGGCCGGCCACGGCGCGGTCTCCACCGCCGCCACGCAAGCCGCGTCCAGTCCGCGCAAAAACTGAGAGAACAATCATGCATGACATCGACGAATTTCTGAAACAACACCGCATCACCGAGATCGAAGCAATCATTCCCGACATGGCCGGGATCGCGCGCGGCAAGATCATTCCGCGCAGCAAGTTCGAATCCGGCGAATCCATGCGCCTGCCGCAAGCGGTGATGATCCAGACCGTCACGGGGGATTATCCGGAAGACGGGTCCCTGACCGGCGTCACCGACCCGGATATGGTCTGCGTTCCCGATGCGTCGACCATCCGCCTCATTCCCTGGGCGGTCGACCCTACCGCACAGGTGATTCACGACTGCGTGCACTTCGACGGTACGCCGGTCGCGATCTCGCCGCGCCGCGTATTGCGCCAGGTGCTCGAACTCTACAAGGCGAAGGGCTGGAAGCCGGTCATCGCACCGGAACTCGAGTTCTACCTGGTGGACATGAACAAGGACCCGGATCTGCCGCTGCAACCGCCGATCGGCCGTACGGGTCGTCCGGAAACCGGCCGTCAGGCGTACTCGATCGAAGCGGTGAACGAATTCGATCCGCTCTTCGAAGATATCTATGAGTACTGCGATATTCAGGAGCTCGAAGTCGACACGCTGATTCACGAAGTCGGCGCGGCGCAGATGGAAATCAATTTCATGCACGGCGACCCGCTCAAGCTCGCAGATAGCGTGTTTCTGTTCAAGCGCACGGTGCGCGAGGCGGCTTTGCGTCACAAGATGTATGCGACGTTCATGGCCAAGCCGATGGAAGGTGAACCCGGCTCGGCGATGCACATGCATCAGAGCCTCGTCGACGAAGAAAGCGGCCAGAATCTGTTCACGGGTGGCGACGGCAAGCCGACGCAACTGTTCGACGGCTATATCGCCGGCCTGCAGAAATACACCCCCGCATTGATGCCGATCTTCGCGCCGTACATCAACTCGTATCGCCGTCTGTCGCGCTTCATGGCCGCGCCGATCAACGTGCAGTGGGGCTACGACAACCGCACGGTGGGGTTCCGGATTCCGCATTCGGGGCCGGCCGCGCGCCGCATCGAAAACCGCATTCCGGGCGTCGACTGCAATCCGTACCTCGCCATCGCGGCCACGCTCGCAGCAGGCTACCTCGGTATGACGCAAGGTTTGCGTCCGACCGAGCCGCTCATCAGCGACGGCTACGAACTGCCCTACCAGCTCCCGCGCAATCTCGAAGAGGGCCTGACGCTGATGGGTGCGTGCGAACCGATCGCAGAAGTGCTCGGCGAGAAATTCGTCAAGGCCTACCTGGCATTGAAGGAAACCGAATACGAAGCGTTCTTCCGCGTGATCAGTTCGTGGGAACGCCGCCATTTGCTGCTGCACGTTTAAGACGCGCCGCGACAAACAGAACAACTGGAGGCAATATGAGCTACAGAACAGAAGAAGTCGCGTACGTGCAGCCGGCCCAGCCGGCCGCCGCCGCGCAGGTTTCGCAACATCGCAGCACGGCAGAATATCGCGCGCTCGACGCAGCGCATCACATCCATCCGTTTTCGGATATGGGCTCGCTCAACAAGTCGGGTAGCCGCGTGATCGTCAAGGCCAAGGGCGTGTACCTTTGGGACTCCGAAGGCAATCAGATCATCGACGGCATGGCGGGTCTGTGGTGCGTGAACGTCGGTTATGGCCGCAAGGAACTGGCCGACGCGGCTTACCGGCAGATGCTGGAACTGCCCTACTACAACACCTTCTTCAAGACCACGCATCCGCCGGTCATCGAACTGTCCGCGCTGCTTGCGGAACTGGCCCCGGCGCCCTTCAACCACTTCTTCTATTGCAACAGCGGTTCGGAAGGCAATGACACGGTGCTGCGCATCGTCCATCAATACTGGGCGACGCAAGGCAAGCACGCCAAGAAGTATGTCATTTCGCGCAAGAACGGCTATCACGGCTCGACCATCGCCGGCGGCACGCTGGGCGGCATGGGCTACATGCATGAGCAGATGCCGTCGAAGGTCGAGAACATCGTCCATATCGATCAACCGTATTACTTCGGCGAAGCCGAGGGCAATCTGACGCCGGAAGAATTCGGTCTCGCCCGCGCGCAACAACTCGAAGCCAAGATCCTCGAGATCGGCGCCGAGAATGTCGCCGCGTTTATCGGTGAGCCTTTCCAGGGGGCAGGCGGCGTAATTTTCCCGCCGTCCACCTATTGGCCGGAAATCCAGCGTATTTGCCGCAAGTACGACATTCTGCTGGTCGCGGATGAAGTGATCGGCGGCTTCGGCCGCACCGGCGAATGGTTCGCGCATCAGCACTTCGACTTCGAGCCCGACCTCATCACGCTCGCCAAGGGTCTGACGAGCGGCTATGTGCCGATGGGCGCAGTCGGTCTGCATGATCGCGTGGCCAAGGCCATCGTCGAAAACGGCGACTTCAATCACGGCCTCACCTACTCGGGTCATCCGGTCGCAGCGGCCGTGGCGGTCGCCAATCTGAAACTGCTGCGCGACGAAAAGATCGTCGAACGCGTCAAGACCGACACCGGCCCGTACTTTCAGAAGGCACTGCGCGACACTTTTGCGAACCATCCGATCATCGGCGATATCGCCGGCACCGGACTCGTGGCCGGCCTGCAACTCGCGCAGGATCCCGCCACACGCAAGCGCTTTGCCAATGGAGGCGACGTCGGCACGATCTGCCGCGACTTCTGCTTCAACGGCAATCTGATCATGCGCGCAAGCGGCGACCGGATGCTGCTGTCGCCGCCGCTCGTTATTACGAAGCAGGAAATCGACGAAATCGTATCGAAGGCGAAAAGAGCCGTAGACGCGACCGCACAACAACTCGGAATTTCGTAACGGCAGTTCTTTTCCGGCATGGGCGCTTTACAACGCGTGCTCATGCCGGGACTTCAACCTCAAGGGAAAATAAAGTCATGAGCGCTAGTCATACTGGACGTCATCTTCGACATGCGGTTGCGGGGGCCGCGCTGCTCGCCGTCACGAGCTTTACTGCGCTGTCGGTCACACCGGCGCTTGCGGCCGACACGGATCTAAACGTGTACAACTGGTCGGACTACATTGCCAAAGACACGATTCCGAACTTCGAGAAGCAGGACGGCATCCACGTCAAGTACGACAACTACGATAGCGACGACACGCTGCAGGCCAAGCTGCTTGCCGGAAGTTCAGGCTACGACATCGTGGTGCCGACCTCGAACTACATGGCCAAGCAGATTCAGGCTGGCGTGTACCAGAAGCTCGATAAGTCGAAGCTGCCGAATCTGGCGAATCTCGATCCGGTCCTGATGAAGATGATTACCGACGCCGATCCGGGCAACCAGTACGGTGTGCCCTGGGCCTACGGCACCGACGGTATCGGCTATAACGTGCAGGCCGTGCAAAAGGCGCTCGGCGCCGATGCCCCGGTGGATAGCTGGGCGCTCGTGTTCGATCCGGCCAACCTCTCCAAGCTGAAGGGCTGCGGCGTGTCGTTCCTCGACCAGGCCGTCGACGTATTCGCCTCCGTGCTGCAATACATGCACAAGGACCCGAACAGCACGAACCCGGCCGACTATCAGGCTGCCTTCGAAGTCCTGAAGAAAGTCCGCCCGTATATCACCCAATTCAACTCGTCCGGCTACATCAACGACCTCGCCAACAATGACGTCTGCGTCGCAGTGGCATGGTCGGGCGACGTCGGCATTGCCAGTCGCCGCACTGCCGAAGCCAAGCGGTCGTATCAGATCAAGTTCTCGAACGTGAAGGAAGGCGGCCTGCTGTGGTTCGACGTGATGGTGATTCCGAAGGACGCACCGCACCCTGAAGCCGCCTTGAAGTGGATCAACTACATCGAAGATCCGAAGGTCAACGCCGCCATCACCAACGAAGTGTTCTATCCGACCGCCAACAAGGCAGCCCGTCAGTTCGTCACCCCAGGCGTCGCGCAGGACACCACGGTTTATCCGGGTGACGACGTGCTGAGCAAGATGACGCTGATGAAGCCAATGCCGAGCGACATTCTGCGCCTTGAAAACCGTCTTTGGGCCCAGCTCAAAACCGGCCACTGATTTTCTACTCATTGCTGATAAGCATATTTAACCGCGGAGCAGGGGTCGCTCGATCCCTCTCCGCCTGAATCAGGCAATAAGGCAGTCAGCCTGCGCCTTGCACGCGCAGCCCCATGTTTCCCGATCGCAGCAGATCTTTGTGAGCCGCCTCGCGCGCCCCGCACGGAGAGGCTTATGCCCGCGATCCGCAAGGAATGGTTACACCATGAACTCGACCACCTCAAATGCCGTCGCCCAGGCAGCACCCAAAGCGGCCAAACCCGCGGTTGCGGCTAAAAGCAAATCGGACGAATTCGTCCGGATTGAAAACGTCGTGAAGAAATTCGGCGACAGCACCGCTGTCGACAACGTCAATCTCACCATCGCGAAGAACGAACTGTTCGCACTGCTCGGCAGTTCGGGCTGCGGCAAGTCCACGCTCCTGCGCATGCTCGCGGGGCTGGAGACAGCGACCTCGGGACGCATCTTCGTCGACGGTGAAGACCTCGCGGCGATGCCGCCGTACAAGCGTCCGGTCAACATGATGTTCCAGTCGTATGCGCTGTTTCCGCACATGAGCGTCGAGGCGAACATCGCCTTCGGTCTCAAGCAGGAAGGCACGCCGAAGAACGAAATCAAGGAACGTGTCGCGGATGCGCTCCACCTCGTGCAGATGAGCAAGTTCGCGGGCCGCAAGCCGCATCAGCTCTCCGGAGGCCAGCAGCAACGTGTGGCACTGGCGCGCTCGCTCGTCAAGCGTCCCAAGCTGCTGCTGCTCGACGAGCCGATGTCCGCGCTCGACAAGAAAATCCGCCAGAAGACGCAGCTCGAACTGGTCAACATCATCGAGAAGGTCGACGTGACCTGTGTGATGGTGACGCACGATCAGGAAGAAGCCATGACGATGGCCGGTCGCCTCGCCGTGATGAGCGAAGGCCGCATCGTGCAGATCGGCACGCCGTCGCAGGTGTACGAGTTTCCAAACAGCCGTTTCTCGGCCGAGTTCATCGGTTCGACCAACATGTTCGAAGGCGTGGTGGTGGAAGACGAACCCGATCACATCTTCGTCGAAAGCGAAGACCTCGAAGCTCGCATGTATGTGAGCCACGGCATCACCGGGCCGCTCGGCATGCCGGTAGGTATCTCGGTGCGTCCGGAACGCGTGAAGGTGTCGCTCGAAAAGCCTGGCACACCCCACAACTGGGCGCGTGGCGTGGTTTCGGATGTGGCCTACATGGGCAGCTATTCGCTGTACCACGTGCGCCTGCCGAGCGGCAAGACGGTCGTGTCCAACCTGTCCAGCTCGCACCTGATGAGCGAAGGCGCACCCGCTTACAACGACGACGTGTTCGTCTACTGGTCGCCCGCCAGCGGCGTGGTGGTGACGCAATGAAAACGTCCGCCCCCACCTCCTCCGCGGCGCTCGGTGCGCCGCAAGCGAACGGCGCGCTCGCCTGGCTGAAAAAGCGCCTGACGGCCATGTTGCCCTCGGGCCGTACGACTGTAATCGGTGTGCCGTTCGCGTGGCTCACGCTGTTTTTCGCGCTGCCCTTCGTGCTGGTGCTGAAGATCAGCTTCGCCGATCTGCGGCTGGGCATTCCACCCTACACCGACCTCCTCAGCATCAAGGACGGGGTCGTGCACTTCGCGATTCAGCTCAGCCACTACGCGTTCCTGCTGCAGGACGATCTGTATATCGCGACCTACATCAGCTCACTGAAGATGGCCGCGGTCTCCACCTTCTTCTGTCTGCTGATCGGCTATCCGGTGGCGTACTACATCGCCCGTTCGGAGCCGGCCAAACGCAACCTGCTGATGATGGGCGTGATGCTGCCGTTCTGGACGTCGTTCCTGATTCGCGTGTACGCATGGATCGGCATCCTGAAAGATGACGGCCTGCTCAATCACACGCTGATGGCGATCGGCATGATCCACTCGCCGCTGCGGCTATACCACACCGATATCGGCGTCTATATCGGCATGGTCTATTCGTACCTGCCGTTCATGGTGATGCCGCTGTACGCCCACCTCGTGAAGATGGACCTGACGCTGCTCGAAGCCGCGTACGACCTCGGCGCCAAACCGTGGACGGCCTTCACACGGATCACCTTGCCGTTGTCGAAGAACGGCATTATCGCCGGCAGCCTGCTGGTGTTCATCCCGGCCGTGGGCGAATACGTGATCCCCGAACTGCTCGGCGGCGCCGACACGCTGATGATCGGCCGCGTGATGTGGGACGAGTTCTTCAACGACATGGACTGGCCGATGGCATCCGCCGTCACGGTCGCGATGGTTCTGCTGCTGCTCGTGCCGATGGCCGTGTTCCAGTACTACCAGGTCAAGGAACTGGAGGGCGCGAAATGATCAAGCCTAATAGAAAGATTTCCAATACGGTCCTGACGCTCGGGTTTCTGTTCCTCTATATCCCGATCATCAGCCTCGTGGTGTATTCGTTCAACGAATCGAAGCTCGTCACGGTGTGGTCCGGCTTCTCGCTGAAGTGGTACGGCGCGCTGTTGCAGGACGAGGAGTTGCTGAGCGCCGCGTGGCTCTCGCTCAAGATCGGCTTGCTGACCGCCTGTGCGTCCGTCGTGATCGGCACGTGGGCCGGTTTCGTTCTCGCGCGCTTCGGCCGCTTTCGCGGCTTCACGCTGTTCGCCGGGATGATTAACGCGCCGCTGGTGATTCCGGAAGTCATTCAGGGCATCTCGTTGCTGCTCCTGTTCGTCGCCCTCGAACAGATGCTCGGCTGGCCGAAGGGTCGCGGCCTGCTGACAATCTGGATCGGTCACGTGATGCTGTGCGTGTCGTATGTGGCGATCATCGTGCAATCGCGGGTCAAGGAACTGAACAAGTCGCTCGAAGAAGCCGCGCTCGATCTCGGCGCAACACCGTTCAAGGTGTTCTTCCTGATCACCCTGCCGTTGATTTCGCAGGCGTTGATGTCCGGCTGGCTGCTGTCGTTCACCCTTTCGTTCGACGATCTCGTGCTGTCCGCCTTCCTTTCCGGTCCGGGTTCGACCACGCTGCCGCTCGTCGTGTTCTCGCGCGTTCGTCTCGGTCTGAATCCGGAAATGAATGCGCTCGCAACCATCTTTATCAGCGTGGTGACGATCGGGGTGATCGCCGTCAACCGCTGGATGCAGATCCGCGAACGCAAGCGCACCCGCGACATGCAGATGGCCTTCGCCGTGGCGGAAGCCGCCGATGCGGCCACCGTTCCCCCACAACCCGCCACCGTGCGCAAGTCGCTCGGTGCAGTCCAGATTTAAACAGTTACGCGCAATACACCAACAAGGAGAATGTGCATGAGAAAGAAACTCATCTGCCTGCTAGTGGCGGGGAGTCTGCCTGGCCTCGCCATGGCGGATGCCACCAGCGATGAGATCAAGGCGCTGCAGGCGCAATTGAACTCATTACAAAAAGAAGTGAAGCAATTGCGGGCAGAGGTTGCAGCAAAACCCAAAACGGTGGCCGCCGCTCCGGCAGCCGTGCCTGTCGCGCCGGCGGCGCCTGCCGTGGCCGCGGCGCCGGTGGATATTTCGTCACCTGATTATGGCAAGGCGCAGGCCACGCTGACCAACGATCAGGTCGACTCGATGAAGCAGCAGATCGCCAATCAGCAACTGAAGGTCGATTCGCTGGTCGATGCACAGAACACGGGCCCGATTGCAGGTCTCTCGGTGACGGGCTATATCGACCCGACGTACCTGTATAACCGCGATCTGAGCAGCTCGTCGTTCCTGTTCGCGAACCACGAAAGCGCCTACAACTACTTCAACAGCACGTTCGGCGATCTCTACCTGGACATCAAGAAGACCTTCGGTGTGGGGCCGATGGCGCCTTCGGCTGAAATCACCTTGATGCCGAACCGCGGCAATGGCATCACGCTGCTGCAGAACGAGCATGGCACGATCAGCGACAACATCCTGAACACGGCCGTTGTGACCGTGCCGGTGACGGCGACGACCACCTTCGTCGCGGGTTTGATGCCAAGCTTCGGCGGTTACGAAGTGCAGCAGTCGAATCAGATCCTCACGCTCACGCACAACCTGCTGTATGACTTCTCGGACCCGGGCAGCTACGTGGGTGTCGGCGTGAACTATACGGGCGACAACAGCGCGTGGGCCTGGAAATTCATGCTGGGCAACGAACAGTACCGCACGTATGGCTCCGTGGTGCAGACGGGCACCAACGCACTCGGCGACCCGATCACGAGCAGCAACAAGATTCCGACCTTCACGGGCCGGGTCGACTATACGTGGTCTAGCGCGCTGGATATCGGCGGTTCGTTCAATATTGGCCGCCAGACGCTCGCTTCCGGACTCGATTCGAATGGCAATCCGGTCTATGGCGTGGGTGGTGTTGCGCCTAGCGCCTTCGGCACGTTCTTCTTCACCGAAGCGGACGCGACCTACACGCTCGCCGACGTTCAGTACAACGCAGAACTCGACTATGGCCAGCAGCAGAACGCCGCGTACAACGGCGGCCAGGCCCAATGGTACGGTCTGTCGCTGCTCGCGCACCGCAAGTTCAATATGCCGATGGTAGGCCGCATGGGCGCGACTGTGCGTTACGACCTGCTGGTCGACCAGAAGAACGGTGGCGGCGGCGGTGGCATTGCGCTGAACTCGAACGGCATGGATACGGCTGACGGCTTCGGCATTGGTGCGAACTGTCTCGCCAATTCCTCGAACCACGGCTTCGAGTGCAAGGGCGCCACGCACCAGGACGTCGCGCTCGACGTGCTGTTCTACGCGACCCAGCAGATCACGGTGAAGGTGGAATACCGGCACGACTGGGCCAGCCAGAATGTGTTCCTGCGCAACGATGGGTCGTACAGCAAGTCTAACGACATCCTCGCCACGCAGTTCATCTACTCGTTCTAATCAGTCCAGCCGAAGCGCAGCGCCCTGCTTTCCGGCATCGTGCTTCGGCATTTCAAGTGTTCTGCCTATGCTCCGGTTCTCGAACCAGCCTCATACCGCGTCGTATTACGCCGCGACGCTCAACGATACAACCCGTCACGCGCCGCTCGATGGTCTATTGAAGGTGGATGTGTGCGTGATCGGCGCCGGCCTCACCGGCATTTCGACCGCGCTCAACCTCGCTGAACGCGGCTATTCGGTCGCGGTGCTGGAGGCGTCGAAAGTCGGATGGGCGGCGAGCGGGCGCAACGGCGGTCAGTTGATTGGCGGCTTTGCGTGCGATATGGATACGTTCGCGAAGCACCTGCCTGCCGAAGACGTCAAACGCATGTGGGCGATGGGGCTCGAGACGCTGGACATCGTCAGGGAACGGGTTGCGAAGCACCAGATCGACTGCGACCTTCGCTTCGGCTATCTGCATGCGGCGAACAAACCGCGCGACGTCAGCGCGTTGCGGCAGTGGCGTGACGAAGCAGCAACACGCTTCGGTTACGACCGTTTCCGCTATATCGAGCGCGAGTCGCTCTGCCACTACGTGCAATCCGCCCGCTACCTGGGCGGCCTGTTCGATCCGGACAGCGGCCATCTGCATCCGTTGAATTACACGCTTGGCCTCGCGCGTGCGGCGCGCGAAGCCGGCGTTCAGATTTTCGAAGACAGTTGCGTGACGAGTATGCACGGCGAAGGCGGCGGACATGTGATCGAAACCGCCAGCGGCCAGGTTCACGCGCAGTTCGTCGCGCTCGCCTGCAATACCTGGCTCGGCGCGCTGGCGCCGGAACTCGCGCGCAAGATCATGCCGGTGGGCACTTACGTGATCGCCACCGAGCCGCTGGATGCAGCCCGCGCCCAGGCATTGATGCCCGCGCATGCGGCCATCTGCGACAGCCGTTTCGTACTCGACTATTTCCGGCCTGCACCTGATCACCGCGTGTTGTGGGGCGGCAAGGTCAGCTACTCGACGTTTGCCCCGCGTAACCTCGGTGAAGCGATGCGTCGCGATATGCTGAAGACGTTCCCGCAACTGGCCGACGTGAAGGTCGATTATGCGTGGGGTGGGTTTGTCGATATCACGATGAATCGCGCGCCGCATTTTGGCCGTCTTTCGCCTACTGTTTATTTCGCCCAAGGTTTCTCCGGTCATGGCGTCAACACGACCGGACTCGCCGGCAAGCTAATTGCCGAAGCCATCCATGGACAGGCATCGCGTTTCGACCTGTTCGGCAAGATTCGCCATCGCGATTTCCCCGGCGGCGCTACACTGCGCACCCCTGCCCTCGTCCTCGCGATGGCCTGGTATCGAATGAAGGACCTGCTTTGATGACAGAGAGTCTCGACCGCCGCGCGGATGCGCTGATCCGCAACTCTTATTATGAAGCGAGCGCGGTGCGCCCCCTCGCCGACGATCCGATGCTCGACGGCGCAATGGAAGCCGATGTCTGCGTGATCGGCGCAGGCTTCGCCGGGCTGTCTGTCGCGCTCGAATGCCGCGCACGCGGCTTGTCGGTGATCGTGCTCGACGCACACCGTCCCGGCTGGGGCGCGTCGGGTCGAAACGGCGGCCAGACGCTGGTGGGGTTTGCGAAAGACGAGATCATCGAAAAGCAACTCGGGCTCGAAGGCGCGCGTGCGGCGTGGGCGATGTCGGTGGAGGGTGTCGCGCTGGTGCGCGAGCGCATCCAACGCTACGACATTGCGTGCGATTTCACGCCCGGCTATCTGACCGTCGCCACCAAACCGAAACGCGTGCCCGATCTGCGGTCGTGGATGAACGATGCATCGTCGCGCTGGGGCTATTCGAAACTTTCGTGGCTCGACACGGATGAGATTCGCGCTCGCGTAGCCTCGCAGCGCTATCTCGCCGGCGTCTACGATCCGCTGTCGGGGCATTTGCATCCGCTCAAATATTGCCTCGGGCTCGCCGACGCAGCGCGCAGCGTTGGCGCGTTGCTGTTCGCACACTCACCGGTGATCGAAGTCGTGCGCGGCGCGCGGCCAATCGTTCGGACGGCGACAGGTGAGGTGCGCTGCCGCTTTGTTGCTACGTGCGGCAACGCGACCATCAGCAATGTGCTGCCCGCAGCCGTTGCAGCGCGCATAGCGCCGATTGCCTCGTATATCGTCGCCACCGAGCCGCTCAGCGAAGCACGAGCCTCTGCGTTGATTGAGGGGCGCGCCGCTGTATGCGACAACAATTTCTTTCTCGACTATTTTCGCGTCTCAGCCGATCACCGGGTCCTGTTTGGTGGCCGTGCCAGTTCGACGGGTGCGTCACCTGCGCAGTTGTCCGAACAGATTCGCACGCGGATGGTTGGCGTGTTCCCGCAAGTCGCCGATGCGCGAGTCGAGTTTGCATGGGGCGGTTTCGTGGATGTCACGCGCAACCGCGCACCGGATTTCGGTTCGATCGATCCGAATTACTTCTATGTGCAGGGGTTTTCAGGGCACGGTGTCGCGCTGACCGGAATTGCCGGGCGCGTCGTTGCGCAGGCGATGGCGGGTGAAACGGCGGCGTTCGATCTGTTTGCGCAACTGCGTCATGCGCGCTTTCCGGGTGGGCCGGCGTTACGTGGACCCGCCCTTGAACTCGGGATGTTGTATCACCGGATTCGCGAGTTGTTGTAGCACTGAGCCTGGCTTGTCGCCGAGCGTGCGGAATGCAGCCCCTTTCCCGCCGACTCGGCAATCTGCCACGCAAGCAGCCCCGGCACGAAGATCAACAGATCGCGAATTCGTCTCGCTCCCGCAAGCGCAAGACACGTCGCAGGATCGAGCCCCAACGCGCCGCCGATCAGGATGAAGCCGCCCTCCTGCACCCCCAGACCGCCCGGCACAAAAAACGCCGCACTACTGACGGCCTGAATCAGCGACTCGATCACCACCGCCTCGCTGAAACTCACCTGCGCACCGAGAAAATACAGCGCCAGCCAGATTTCCAGCGCGGTCAGCACGCATTGCAGCGGTTGCCACCAGAACAGATAGCGCAGCACCACGCCACGGCGGCGCCAGATCAGCTTGATCGAGCGATCGATCTGCGCCGACTGGCCGACGAGCGCCGCGAGCTTGCCGCTCGTCGCGTGGTTCAGCATGCGCGTGACGCGTTCGAACGGGCTCGCGTGCTGCACCAAGGCGAACAGCACCAGCAACGGCGCCAGCGCCACGATGCCCCAGGCGAGATCGGCAGCGAGCCGCAGCGTGCCGGACGCTGCGTGCGCAAACAGAAAGCCGATGCCCACCAGCGTGAACAGCAACTGGCTGATCAGCGTGAGTTGCATGTCGACTACCAGACTGGCAGCCGCCGTCGAGCCACGCAAGCCGTGTTTGCGCATCAGCCGAAACGTCACGACCTCGCCGCCGATACGTGCCACCGGCAACATGCTGTTGACCGATTCACGGATCCAGACCAGATGCCACATGCCTGCCAGGCTCGGCCGGTTCGCGCCGCGTATCAGGCTGCGCCAGTCGCACGCGTTGGCAAGCATCGGCAATACGTGGGCGAACCCCGCCAGCACCAGCCCCGCACCCGCGGCACGCATGAGTGCCAGCACGGCGCCCGGATTGTCGTGCATCACCAGCCAGAGCGATGCAATCAGGCCAAGCAGTGCAGCAAAACGACCTAAATGCTTCATAACCTACTCATCTTGAACCGGCGACAGCAAACCATCGCCATCCACCTTGAAGCTGAAGCCTCGCCAGATCACCCGTGTCGAGCAGAAGCTCGTCACGAAGATCGCAAACGACACGATATCCCAGAACGGCAGCAGCCACAGGTCACGATGAGCTTGCCGCAACGCGTGATCGGAGCGGATTTTCAGTGCAAGACGCGCAAACAGCGCCGTCGCCACAAGCGGCCACGCCCACGCCGCGCCCCCCGAAAGCGCCGCGGCGAGCAACGCAAAAGCGAGCGGATACATCACCAACGAGCCTAGATGGCCCACCGGATCGATCGTCCGGATGGTCCGGCTCCAGCGCAATTCGTGCGCAATCAGCTTGGTGGCACTCGTCTCGACACAGGCGTGCGATACGGTGAACGGTGGAATTACCACCTTCTCGCCAATCATGCGTACCGCTTCGCCGATCGCATGATCCTCCGCCAGGTGATGCACGAACTGCGCGAAGCCGCCGATCTTCTCGAGCGTTTCACGCCGCATGGCAATGGTCTGTCCAAAACACGGACGCGCCATCCCCAGTGCCAGTCCCGTTACGACGCCAGGCAGGAACTGATAGTTGGTCGCCTTGGCGGACAGGCGCGGCCAGAATCCCGGATCCGGCTGACCGCGATAGACGCAGGTGACAAGACCCACATCGGGTCTCTGCAACTCGCCGATCACATTGCGCAGATAATTCGGCGCCACGCTCACGTCGCTGTCCGCAAACACCAGCACATCATGCTGCGCCTCGGGCAGCATATTGAGGATGTTGCTCATCTTGCGGTTGGGGCCATACAAACGCGTATCGGACACCACGGTGATATGCGCTTGCGGATGCAGCAGACGCAGTTGTTCCACCGTTTGCAGCGCCGCGTCCTGCGCGTCGTGTACACCGAACAGGAATTGCAGCGGGCCTGGATAGTCCTGCTGGCAAAAGCTCGACAGGTTGCTGAGCAACGTCCACTCGTGGCCATGCAACGGCTTGACGATCGTGACAGGCGGATAGCTGGTGGGCTCACAGGTGTTGCGAGCAAAGAAACGCGCAACCAGGGCACCCGCCAGCAACGTGTAGGCAATGCCGAATACGGCGCCCACGCCGCACAGGACTTCCAGTGCGAGGCGCACCATATGTACCGCAAGCAGAGGGCCTTCGAGGTCAATAAGCCCGATCGCCAACAACCCGGCAATCGGGTACAGAAGCCAGGCGAGGCGCTTCATGCCTGGTCCAGCCACGCAACACGGCGGGAGGCGTGCATGCCGGTTACGCTTGGTGCGCGCGCAGGAAGCGGAAAAACTCGACGCCTTCACGCAGACGCCGCTTCATCATGTCCCAGCTCATCAGCATCTCACGCACGATTTCCCAGATCTTCGACGGCCGGAAATAGAAGCGCTTGTAGAAGGTCTCGACGTGGTGATAGATCTCGTCGCGCGACAGATGCGGGTAACCAATCGCAGCCAGTTGCACCCC